>JAFDBW010000150.1 GCA_019313105.1 Deltaproteobacteria bacterium
GTTGACTTCGACTTTGCCGAGGTCATGGAGCGGGTACAAAGGGTCATTGAGAAGGTGGAGCCACATGACTCCATTGAACGTTACACGAAGCTCGGCGTCGATTGCTTTACCGGTGCAGGAAAAATCGTCTCGCCCTGGTCGGTTGAAATCAATGGTGAGATCCTGACCACCAGGAACATCATTATCGCGACCGGAGCGAGGCCACTGATCCCTCCGATCAAGGGAATCGAGAAGGTTGACTACCTGACCTCGGACAACCTCTGGCAATTGCGGGAGAACCCGGGCCGCCTAATCGTACTAGGCGGCGGGCCGATCGGCTCCGAGATGACCCAGGCCATGGCCAGGCTCGGAGCGACGGTCACCCAGATCGAAATGGCCCCACGGATCATGGGGCGCGAGGACCCGGAAGTCTCTGCATACATCCAGGCCCGGTTTGAAGCTGAAGGGATCAAGGTCCTGACCGGCCATGCGGCAAAGGAAGTCATCGTTGAGGACGGTGAAAAGTGGCTGCTCTGTGACGTCCGGGAAGAAACTGTAAGAGTTCCCTTCGACCAGATCCTCATAGCGGTTGGTCGACAGCCCAATGTCAGCGGCTTCGGCCTCGAGGAGCTCGGTGTGAAGATCAGTAACCGCGGCACCGTCGCTGTCGACCCGCTGCTGCGCACCAACTTTCCGAACATCTTCGCCGTCGGTGACGTCGCCGGGCCCTACCAGTTCACCCACACGGCTTCGCACATGGCCTGGTATGCCGCAGTGAACGCCCTGTTCGGCAGCCTGAAATCTTTCAAGGTCGACTACAGCGTCATTCCCTGGGCGACCTTCACCGATCCAGAAATTGCCAGGGTCGGCCTGTCCGAAGACGAGGCCAAGGCCGGCAACATACAGTACGAAGTCACCCGTTATGGGATCGATGACCTCGATCGTGCGATTGCCGACTCCGAGGATCACGGCTGGGTCAAGGTGCTCACCAGACCGGGCAGCGACAAGCTGCTCGGCGTGACGATTGTCGGCAGTCATGCCGGCGACCTGCTCGCTGAATTCGTCCTGGCCATGAAGCACGGCCTGGGACTGAACAAGGTCCTTGGCACCATCCACACCTACCCGACCATGGCAGAGGCAAACAAGGCTGCTGCCGGCGAATGGAAAAAGGCTCACGCCCCCGAGAAGCTACTCGAATGGGTGGAAAAATTTCACAACTGGCGCCGGGGATAATCCGACAAGGGAATATGAGGACACATGTTTGAAGAGCATTTGCAGAACACCATCGCACTCGTCCAAGGGAACCCGGTCATCGGCATCGGCGTTGCCGTTGTGATCCTGGCCCTGTTCTACTTCAGGCCTAAAGATATGTTCAAGCTGCTGGGGTTCTGCCTGCTGCTGGTCGTCGGGTTTTATTTGATGACGATACTGTTTGAAACCGTAGGCAGCGGGTCGAAGCAGAAAGACGAGATGATACATAAAACCAGGAATGCGATTGGTGAATAAGAAGATGGGATGACTGTCCGAGGGTGCGGTGACGCGATTCTGTCTGCGTCACCGTTATTTTTTTATCATATCGGCGACCTCGATTCGCAGGGAATTCTTACCTGGCATAGCCCGCACGGCGTGGCTCCGGTGCCGTAGTTCTCACGCACGTAAGGCGTTGTGACATTGCGGATATAATCGAAGCAGGCCGGCTTATCATGGCCTGATTCGGTAATCGCATCAATCGGGCAGCGCTTCATACAAGCACCGCAAGTGCCCCGGGCATACCAGAGGCACCAGTCCTGGTGGCCGGCGTAGGCCCGTGAGGTCGCCTCTAGGTCGACCCTGGCGACAACCGAACCGAAGCGCACCGCCTTGCCCAGCCGGGTGATCAAACCATCCGATAGCCCAAACGTGCCGAGACCTGCAATCCACGCCGTGTGGCGCTCCGACCAGTTGGAGGCGATGCCGAACCGCTCGCTGTCGCGATAGGCAAACTCAGCCAGACGCTCCGGAGCCACGGCCGGGGAACCGGCATTCGTCAACTGCTCGGCCAGATGCAGGCGCAGGGCGCAGTTGAACTCTTCACCATGAAAACGTGAACGGGCCCACCTTTCTGAAGGGAATTCCGTTGCCTCACGCTGATCGAGGCGGGTCGCTTCGGTCTGCGGCAGGATGTAGACAATCACGGCCAGTTCGGCTGCAGTGGCGTCCAGATTGGGCCATGCGAGCCGGAAAGCTTCCAGGGGGGTCCAGTAGAAGGGGCCGATATCATTCTTGAGCTGTTCAAAAAGCGGGTCATCGCCCCGGGCATAGGCGATCTGCGGTTCGGCCCAGGCCGGCTCACCGGTCTGCATTTGGAGAGAATTCCCTGCCGAAGCGCAGAATTCGCCGATCACCGATTCGATCCAGCTTCTGGTTTCTTCACGGGAATTCAACATAACAACAGGCTTTTACCTGGTAAATCCCTGGTCAAAGTTTTTCCGAGACGTTATCTCCGCCACCCACGGCAACATGCTTTCGCAATACAGGTTGAGAGTCGGTGCGACACAGGTCGGATCATCGAGTGTCCCTACATGGACAATCAGCTTGCCCGCTGCCAGCCTGTGCTGGTTGAAAATCGGCGTTCCACAAGTGCCGCAAAAATACTTTTTCACTTTCGGCGAGATTTTGTATTCAACCAGTGCATCTTCCCCTGCCATCAAGGTAAAACTCTCTCGGGGGATCACGGCAAAAGCTTCGAAAGCGCTGCCGGTGATCTTTTTGCAGGTATTGCAGTGGCAGTTGCCAACCATCTCGAAGTCGGAGCTGGTCGCATATTTCACCGCACCACACAAACAGGAGCCGGTCATCCTCATAATATTCACCTTTCATTCAGGAAGAAGCAGTCACAGTTTAGCAATGAACTGGTCATTTTCGAAACAAGTTTATGCGCAAAAAGGGGATTCTCTTGTCACGAACGCCTATTAGGCTTATCGTGACGGCATGAAGATCAGCCGTGAAATCGAGAGTGAATATCGCCGCCTTCTCGGTGATGTTGACGCCTGGTTCAACCGCTGCCTGGCAGCCGGTGGTACGGCATTCTCATGCCGTGGCGGCTGCAGCGCCTGCTGCAGGGGACTGTTTGACATCACCCTGCTCGATGCCTTCCTGCTGAAGAATGCATTCAGCTCTTTAACACCGGCCACCCAGGCAGAGGTCCTGCAGACATGTCACCCGCGCCTGGAAGAGCTTCAGCAACGCTGGCCCGGATTGCAGCCCCCCTATCTTCTGAACCACTTGCCGGAGCATGAGTGGACCGAAATGCCGGAGAACGACGAGACCCCCTGTCCGCTCCTCGATGCAGATGGATTCTGCCTGGTTTACCATGCACGCCCTCTGACCTGTCGGCTGCATGGCCTGCCGAATATCGACTGCTCCGGAGAAGATTTCGATGGCACAACCTGCACTCTGCACAAGGGCGATCCCCTGAACCTGCCGGACGATATTCTGCGGTGGCGGTTTCGCGACGTCTTCCAGGAGGAGATCGACATCTTTCACAAGCTCACCGAACAATTGACCGGAACAACCCTCTCTGAGCTCGACACATTTATTCCCCTGGCACTGCTGGCGGATTACGACAAGGTCGACTGGACCCGTATGAGTCCACGGAGACACAAACCAAAACGGACAGATCTCAAGAAAAAGGGATGAGACCCTCATCACAGATTACTGACAAACCCCGCATTTTTGGATGCGGGGTTTGTCAGTAATCTGGCAAGCTCCTTATGGAGCCTGGCTTGTTTTTCTCTGCATCAGATCGTTGCCAAGCTTCAAACTCCCGCAACCCCTTAAAGCTATTGCCGCGTCAAACTGCGATAACGGATCCGGTGCGGCTGATCGGCATCTTTGCCGAGTCGTCGCTTGCGATCTTCTTCGTATTCCGAGTAATTGCCTTCGTACCAGACCACCTGGGAATCGCCTTCGAAGGCGAGGATATGAGTCGCAATGCGATCGAGAAACCAGCGATCATGGCTGATCACCACGGCGCAGCCGCCGAAGTTTTCGAGAGCTTCCTCGAGGGCACGCAGGGTGTTGACATCGAGATCGTTGGTCGGTTCGTCGAGCAGCAAAACATTCGACTCCTCGCGCATGATTTTGGCCAGATGCACGCGATTGCGCTCACCACCGGAGAGTACGCCGACTTTCTTCTGCTGATCACCGCCGGAGAAGTTGAAACGGGCCACGTAGCCACGCGAGTTGACCAGCTGTTTGCCGAGCAGCATCTGCTCCTGACCACCGGTGATTTCCTCGAAGATGGTTTTGCTGCCATCGAGAGGCCGGTCCTGGTCGACATAGGCCAGCTTGACGGTCTCGCCGATCTTGAAACTCCCCGAATCAGCTTGCTCCTGGCCGGTGATCATGCGAAACAGGGTGGTCTTGCCAGCACCGTTGGGACCGATCACACCGACGATGCCACCGGGTGGCAGCATGAAATTCATCTTCTCGTAAAGCAGCTTGTCGCCATAGGACTTTGAGACATCATTGGCTTCGACAACGGTGCTGCCGAGACGCGGTCCGGGCGGGATGTAAATTTCCATGTTGCGTTCGCGCTCTGCCGCATCCTGGTTGAGCAGTTTTTCGTAGGAGTTGATGCGGGCCTGGCCCTTGGCGTGGCGTGCCTTGGGACTCATGCGTATCCATTCAAGTTCGCGCTGCAGGGTCTTCTGTCGATTGCTCTCAGCCTTGTCTTCCTTGCGCAGACGCTCCTGCTTCTGCTCCAGCCAGCTCGAGTAGTTGCCCTTCCAGGGAATCCCATGGCCGCGATCAAGTTCGAGAATCCAGCCGGCGACGTTGTCGAGGAAGTAACGATCATGGGTCACGGCAATGATCGTCCCCTCGTAGCGCTGCAGGTGCTGCTCCAGCCAGCCAACGGTCTCGGCATCAAGGTGGTTGGTCGGCTCATCGAGCAACAGGATGTCGGGCTTCTGAAGCAGCAGCCGGCATAGCGCTACGCGGCGTTTTTCACCCCCGGAAAGCACCTTCACCGACGTATCGGCCGGCGGGCAGCGCAGAGCGTCCATGGCCAGGTCGAGCCGTGAATCAAGCTCCCAGGCATCCAGCGCATCGAGCTTGTCCTGGACCACGGCCTGCCGCTCGCAGAGTTTTTCCATGTCGCAATCCGGGTCGGCAAAAGCCTCGTTGATCTCCTCGAACTCCCTGAGCAGGTCAACGGTTTCCTGGACTCCCTCTTCAACCACTTCACGCACCGTCTTGTCACAATCAATCAAAGGCTCCTGCTCAAGAAAACCGACCGTGTAGCCGTCAGAGAGCATCGTCTCGCCGTTGAACTCCTTGTCGACTCCGGCCATAATCCTCAGCAGGGTTGATTTACCGGAACCGTTGAGACCAAGCACACCAATCTTGGCGCCGTAAAAGTAAGAAAGGGAAATATCCTTGATGATCGGCTTGCCGTTGTAGTTCTTGTTGACGCCGACCATCGAGTAGATGATCTTCTTGGTATCTTCGCTCATAAATTAGGTCCTGTTTGAGTGGTTGTTTACAGACCATGGCTTATACACCATCTGGAGACAAGGAGCAAGAGTGGTCAAGGGTGTTCCCAGTCCCCAGGCCCCAACCTCCTGCCCCCGCATCTAAAGGTTGACTCTTTGATCATGACGTTGTTCAATCGTCCGAACAAACCAACGAGAGGCTAACATGAGTTTTTTGAAAAAGATGTTCGGCAAGCAGGATCCGGTTGACGAGATGCGCCAATGCCATGCCCGGCAGGACTGGGCAGCAGTTCTGAATATCGCAGCACGGATTGACCGGGACGAACTGGATGAAGGGGTGATTGTCGAGATAAACGGCTGGGAAAGTCAGGCCGGCGACACCCTGGCCGCCATGAACCTTGAGGAAGGGTCCTGGGCACAGAAATCAGGCAACCTGCTGCGTGCCCGCGAGGACTACCAGCTGGCCATTGAACAGGCCCGCTCCGTTAAACTTCGTGAGCGCGCCGAGCAGGCCCTGGCCGCCCTGGATCGTGGCGAGCTCCCGCCTGAAGAGACGGTCGCCGAAGCAAGTCCGGCCCTGCACGCCGGCTGCAACAGCTGTGCTCCGGCGGCGGGGCCGGTTCCCGATGGTGTCGAAGCAGACCTTGATGAAGAGACCCGCATGGAACTGCTGTTGGCCACCATGCCGCCGGATCTGGCCGAGCGGTACCTGGTTGCCGGAGCGGAGTTCCGGCAGGCATGGCTGACAGCCCAGGATGGTGACGAAAAGTTGGCCTTGGAGCTTCTCGAAAGGGTTCCCTCCGCAGAGCGAAACGCCTTGTTCCTCTTCGAACGCGGGGTTTTGATGATGCGTAGCGGTCAGAACAAGCAAGCCCGCCAGGACCTGCAGGCCGCACTGACTGCAGAGCCTGACCTGTTCTCGGCTTACGACGCACTGACCGAAGTCCTGATTGCAGAAGGGCGCGGCGACGAGCTGCAGAAATCTCTCAAAGAGAGTATCGCCGAAGGTCGTTTTGTCGGCTTTTGCTGGGCCAAACTGGCAGAGCTGCATGCCCAGCGCGGCGAGTTGGAGCCGGCGCTGGCTGCCGGCCTCGAAGCCCTTGATGAAGGGATCACCGACCCCGGCCTGATCATGCTCTGCGCGCAACTGCTGGAACGTGCAGAGCGCTTCGATGAAGCGGAAGCCCTGCTGATGCGAATGCCCGGCGGCGGCTGCGGCGGCGGAGTCCACCCGATGCTCGCGGAGTATTGGCTACGCCGCGGACAGAACCTGGACAAGGCGCTTGAATCATTCAAAGGAGCCATGCGCCAGGAGACCGACAACCCCCGCTGGCTGCTGCGCATCGCCCAGGTCTACCTGGCCAAGGGATGGAAGAAGGAAGCCTCGGAACAGATCGAACGGTTGATGAAGCAGGGCGGACTGCCGGACCCGATTCGCGCCGAAGTCAAATCCGTGGCGGATCAGCTACAACAAAGTTGAAGAAGGCCCTTCTCATGGTGAACACGGCTCATCTCTGCAGAAGGATCCAAAGCCACAAGCCCCCCTGATAAGCCGAAAAGAAGAAAACAACATGATTTTACAGGGAACACTGGTTAACATCGCAGCCGTCGTTGCAGGCTGCCTGATCGGCAAATGGGCCGGCCGTTTGCTGTCAGCGAAGATGCGTGAGACACTGATGATCGGTCTGGGGCTGGCTGTCCTGCTGATCGGACTGCAGCTCGCACGGCAGAGTCGGCAGATCATGATTGTCATCGGCAGCCTGATCTTCGGCGGCCTGATCGGTGAAGGGCTGGGACTGGAAAATCGCCTGGAACAATTCGGTCTACGCCTGCAGAAACGTTTCTCCGGCACGGGCAGGATTGCCGAAGGTTTCGTCACGGCGAGCCTGCTCTATTGCGTCGGGGCAATGGCAATCATGGGGGCTTTGCAGGATGGCCTGGGTGGCCCGCCAACGATCCTCTACGCCAAGGCGGCGCTGGACGGTGTGGCCTCCATTGCCCTGACCTCGACGCTTGGCATCGGTGTACTTTTTTCCATCATCCCCCTGCTTGTCTACCAGGGCGGGATCACTTTGGTCGCAGAACTTGCTGAAACGGTTCTCACTGAACCGGTTGTTACCGAAATGAACGCCGTCGGCGGCCTGCTGATTGTCGCCATCGCCATCGACCTGTTGGGGATCAGGCGTCTGCCGGTGGGCAACCTGCTCCCGGCTGTCTTTGTCGCTATCGGACTAATCTGGACTTTCGGCATGGCCTGAGGCATGACAGGCCACAAGATTCAGGCTGTAGGGGCTTGTTCGGCGCGACCCGTCACAACCGGCCCAGGTTGCACCACCGGCAGGGTAATAGTGAACCTTGCCCCCTTTTCCACGTTGATGACTTCAATTTCGCCGTGGTGTTGGGCAATTATGCGGTGGGAAATTGACAGGCCCAGACCCGTCCCCTTGGCGAACGTCGAGAAAAACGGGTTGAACATGTTGCGCATAACTTCCGGGCGGATCCCTCCGCCGGTGTCTTCCACCTCAATCAGGACCGCCTTCTCGCCGCGAAAAGAACCGGCCTTGGCCCGAATCGTTATGAGCCCACGTCCCGCCATGACCTGACGGGCATTGATCATCAGGTTGAGAAATACTTGTCGCAGTTGACGATGATCACCGACTATCATCGGCAAACCAGCCTGAATTTCCGTGACAATCCCGATCGATTGTTTCTGGCAGTTGTCATATTCGAGATCGAGAACCTCCTGCAGAACATCCGTGATGTTGCAGTTTTCGAGACAGACCAGCTGTTTCTTGCTGAAGGAGAGGATATTGTCAAGCATTTCCTCCATACGCCTTACCTCGCGGGCAATGATGCCGGCATATTCATTGGCTTTCGAATCCTGCAGGTCCTGGCGGTTCAGGCGCTGGGCAAACCCGCCGATTGAAACAAGAGGATTTCGCAGCTCATGGGCAACCTGGGCGGCCATTTCGCCCAGGACAGCCATCTTTTCACCCTGGATCAACTGGTCTTGAACGTCCCGCA
>JAFDBW010000151.1 GCA_019313105.1 Deltaproteobacteria bacterium
TCGACCATCTTGGGCAAGGCCTGGAGGTTGATGAAACAGGCCGGACGAATCTTCATGCGATACGGCCGGGGCGAGCCGTCGGAAACCAGGTAATAACCGACTTCGCCCTTGGGGTTCTCGACACCGACATAAACTTCACCGGCATCGGGCTTGAAACCTTCACTGATAATCTTGAAGTGGTGAATCAGACCTTCGATGGTATTGACGGTCTCCTGCTTGGGCGGCAGGACGACTTTCGGCACGTCAGCCAGGATCGGCCCGGGCTTGAGCTTGTCCAGCGCCTGGTGGATCAGCTTGCATGCCTCGCGCATCTCCTTGAGCCGGCAGTGGTAGCGGGCCCAGGTATCGCAACCGTCATCGACCACGACCTCGAAGTCGTAGTTCTCGTAACCCGAGTAGGGCTGGTCGCGACGCAGATCCCAGTCCACGCCCGAGGCACGCAGGCACGGACCGGTGACACCCAGGTCGATGGCATCTTCAGCGCTGATCACACCGACATCCTTGATCCGCTTCTGCCAGATCTTGTTGCCGGTCAGCAACCCTTCGTAGGTTTTGATATGCTCGGGCATGCTGTTGACGAAATCGCGAATTTCCTTCTCCAGTCCGGCGGGCAGATCTGCCGAGAGGCCGCCAACGCGAAAATAATTGGAGGTCATACGGGCACCGGAGATCTTTTCATAGATGTTCATGATGTGCTCACGCTCGCGGAAGCAGTAGATGAACACCGTCATGGCGCCGATATCGAGGGCGTGACACGCCAGCCACACCAGATGACTCTTGAGTCGTGTCAATTCGGCGAGCAGCACACGCACCACCTGGGCACGCTCGGGGATCTCATCGGTAATGCCGAGTAGCTTCTCCACGGCCAGCACATAGCCGAGGTTGTTGTGCATGGGAGCCAGGTAGTCGAGCCGGTCGGTCAACGGCAGGACCTGGTGGTAGGTCCTGTGTTCGGACAGCTTCTCGATGCCACGGTGCAAGTAGCCGACATGCGGCGTCGCCTTGCGAACAATCTCGCCGTCCAGCTCCAGAACCAGGCGCAACACCCCATGCGTTGAAGGGTGCTGGGGGCCCATGTTGATGGTCATGGTTTCAAAATTCGCCATATTTCTGCCTCGTCTATGTTCAGGAATACATGAGTTTGTAAAAGGGGGTTCTTTATTCCGTTCGACCCTGGTAGGGCTCGCGGTCGGGGCCCTGCACCGGATAGTCCTTGCGCAACGGGTGGCCTTCCCAATCATCGGGCATCAGGATACGGCGCGGGTCAGGATGGTTGTTGAAGCTAATCCCCATCAGGTCCCAGGCCTCACGCTCCATCCAGTTCGCCGCGCCCCAGACTCCGCACACGGTGTCAATTCTGGCATCACTCTCTTCAACCGGCGCCTTGACGCGCAAACGCGTGTGCGTACCGATGTTATACAGCTGGTACACCACCATGAAGCGGGGCGCCTGCCCCATGTAATCGACACTGCAGAGGACGGTCAGGAAATTAAAACCAAGCTCTTCTTTCAGGAAAGCGCAAACAGCGACAATATCCTCTTTCTTGACAACCACGGTGGTCTCGCCACGAAATTCGGTCGTTTCGAGGACCGTATCGCCGAACTTGTCTTTCAGCTTGTCAGCAGCCTGTACACTCATAGTGTTGTATCCTGTCTATCTGGGTTAAAGTTTTCGATCGCGATCAGCCGTTGATCCGCTCACCAACGCCGAGGCTGGCGCCGAAGGAATTCTGCTCCTTCATGATCTTTTCCTGCAGCTTCATGAGACCGTAGAGCAGGCCTTCCGGGCGAGGCGGGCAGCCGGGGATGTAGACGTCCACCGGCAGCGACTCGTCGATTCCCTGAACAGTACTGTAGGTATCGAAAATTCCGCCGGAGCAGGCGCAGGCACCCATGGCGATCACATACCGCGGTTCCGGCATCTGCTCGTAAACGGTCTCGATGACCGGCAGCATCTTCTTGGTTACGGTGCCGGCGATGACAATCAGGTCGGCCTGACGCGGTGAAGCACGGAACAGCACACCAAAGCGGTCCAGGTCAAAACGGGCGGCACCGGTCGCCATCATCTCGATCGCGCAGCAGGCCAGACCGAAGGTCAGCGGCCACAGAGACCTAGAGCGAGACCAGTTGACGACCTTATCAAGCGACGTGGTAATAATGTTATTACCCAGAGTTTCCTCTACTCCCATTCCAGAGCTCCTTTTTTCCAAACGTATGCGTAACCGACGAGAAGGATCAGTATAAAGACCCCCATCTCAATAAAACCGAACAGGCCAAGACTCTTGAACATGACGGCCCAGGGGTACATGAAAACCACCTCGATATCGAAAACGATAAAGAGCATGGCAATGATGTAGAACTTGATGGAAAACCGCTCACGGGCTGAACCGACCGGCGGCATGCCGCACTCGTAGGGGGCCAGCTTGACCGTTGACGGCTTTTTCTCGCCGACCAGCCGGGAAAGAATGGCCGCGCCGAAGGAAAAACCCACGGCAATGATAATCAAGGTGAGAATCGGTAGATAACTGTCCAGCATTGGTATGGTCCTCCTGCCAGGTGAGTACAACATTTCAGCGGCCGCAACTATAGCGAAACGGCATTTTAGCCGCCTGCAAGTTAGGACAAATACGGGGCTTTGTCAAGCGAAAAATACAGTATACTGTATGCAATCCGACAACCTGCAAACGCCCATCTTTCGGTACTTTATGATTGTTTTAGTCAGGTAATTAAAAAGACAAAAAAGGCGCGACAATTAGCTGTCTTAGAGCA
>JAFDBW010000152.1 GCA_019313105.1 Deltaproteobacteria bacterium
CAGATCGAGTCGGAGAACGTGCAGACCTATCTCGCAATTACCGATAACGAGATTGTCTATGATCATCGAGAAATCTCCGAGGTGTGCTTCTGGACGCACGATCAGATTGATCAGCTTTTGGGGCAGGAGATCTTTACCCCGAATTTCGAGGAAGAGTGGCAAATGTTCAAGACTTTTGCCCGTCGTTACCAATCGGCTGACCCTGACCGGACCGCTTTCTGCACCGGAACGTCTTTTCCTGATTTATGGCAGGAAATGTATGCAGCCAATTGCCCCGATTCCGGGTAATGCGTAAAAGCTGGGCAGATTGTGTTTGGGGTGCATTGTTTATGAGCAACTATTCCATCTCCTGTTGCAGTCGTGCATAGATGATCACCTGCTACTATATGTAAAAACTAAGTAATATCAGTGTATTGACACGGTTTGTCTACCTGTCTTGAATTTAGGCAAGCTATTTGCTATTGGTTAATGCTGCACAGTTTCAGAACGTTTTACTCAGCAAGAATTGACATTATTTTCAGAGGAGCGACAAGTCATGAGGAAAGTCGAAGCCATCATTAAGCCCTTCAAGCTGGATGAAGTGAAGGAAGCATTGAATGAGATCGGTATCCAGGGGATTACGGTCAGTGAGGTTAAAGGTTTTGGCCGTCAGAAAGGTCACACCGAACTGTACCGTGGTGCAGAGTACGTCGTAGATTTCATCCCCAAGATAAAAATGGAAATTATCGTAGCGGATGAAATGACTGCAAAAATTGTCGAAGTGATCGGTGAAGCAGCTAAGACCGGCCGCATCGGTGACGGCAAAATTTTTGTCACTCCGGTTGACGAAGTTGTCCGGATTCGTACAGGTGAAACTGGCGACGATGCACTCTAACGTTTGAATAATAACTCTAGAAAGCAAGATCATTATCTAAAAGGAGAAGTTGAAAATGAGCCCACAAGAAGTCGTCAAGTTTGCCCAGGATAACGATTGCAAGATGGTCGATTACAAGTTCCTTGACTTTGTCGGTATCTGGCAACACTTTTCTACGCCGATAGGTGAATTCAGCGAAGACACATTTGAAGAGGGTATCGGTTTCGATGGTTCTTCAATCCGTGGCTGGCAGCCGATTCACAACTCGGACATGCTGATTATGCCCGATCCCAAGACAGCCCAGATTGACCCTTTTGTAAAAGTCCCGACCCTGAGCCTGATCTGCAACATTATTGACCCGATCACCAAGGAAGGTTATACCCGTGATCCCCGTTTCATAGCCCAGAAGGCGGAGGCCTATCTCAGGCAGACCGGCATTGCCGATACCGCATATTTTGGCCCTGAGCCGGAATTTTTCATCTTTGATGATGTTCGCTACGATTCGAGTGCCAATGAATCCTTCTATTCGATCGACTCGGCTGAAGGTATCTGGAACACCGGACGGGAAGAGTTCCCGAACCTCGGCTACAAGCCCCGTCACAAGGAAGGCTACTTCCCCTGCGCGCCAACTGATTCAATGATTGATCTGCGCAATGAAATGGTTGAAGCACTACAGAGTGTTGGCATGACTATCGAGGCTGTTCATCATGAGGTTGCCACCGGCGGCCAGGCCGAGATCGACATGCGTTTCGATTCCCTGCTTAAGATGGGTGATACCCTGCAGTGGTTCAAGTACATCATCAAAAACGTTGCCTTCCGTAACGGCAAAACCGTGACCTTTATGCCCAAACCGATTTTTAACGACAACGGTTCCGGCATGCACTGTCACCAGTCGCTCTGGAAAGACGGTGTGAACCTGTTCGCCGGCGACGGCTACGGTGGCCTCTCCAAGACCGCCTTGTACTACATCGGTGGGATCATTAAGCACGCCAAGGCTCTCTGCGCCTTCACCAATCCGACCACCATCTCATACAAGCGTCTGGTTCCCGGTTTCGAAGCTCCGGTCAACCTGGCTTACTCGAATCGTAACCGCTCGGCATCGTTGCGTATTCCGGTCACCGACAACCCGAAGTCGAAGCGTGTCGAGTACCGTACGCCCGACCCGAGCTGCAATGGCTACCTTGCTTTTGCTGCCCAGATGATGGCTGGTCTCGACGGCATCGAGAACAAGATCGATCCGGGCGAGCCTCTGGACAAGGACATCTACGGCATGTCGCCAGAAGAGTTGAAAGATATTCCGAATGTTGCTGGTTCTCTCAGCGAAGCACTTGATGCCCTGGAGGCTGATCACGATTGGCTGCTCAAGGGTGATGTATTCACTAAGGACGTCATCGATATGTGGCTTTCCTACAAGCGTGAAGCCGAGGTCGATGCCGTGCGCATGCGCCCGACTCCGACCGAATTTGCTTTGTACTTCGACTGTTAACAACGAAGCGCGAGGCGCGAGAATTCAATAAAGAAACAAGAGAAGGGGCAGCCATATGGCTGCCCCTTCACAGATCACTGTGACATAGTTACCTATGTCCTTGACCTCTACATTTGCGTTGCGCTGAGCATAGCTGGCGCGAAGTGGCGGCCACATCAATTCAGGCCAATCCATTCGACTAATCTTCTTCATATCCCTCGCAGGATTCGAGGCTATTGAGAGTCTCTCCTTCTTTGGAGGATTGTTGCTGTGGTCATGCTTTTCAGGCTTTTCAATTGTAAGTCACACAGCAAGGGAGGTCTCCATGTAACTTGCCGGCTTCTTAAGCAGTCTCATTTGTTGATGCCCCAGAATCCCGGCAAAGGAGATGCCCTCAGCAAGGAGCAGGCACTTTTGCATCCTTTCGTTGCCGGACAAAAGTATGGTGTCGGGCTGGACGCGACCCGCTGTTTTGTCTTTTGGAAAAGCAACTAGACTAACATATTAACCATTTGATGCCTTAAGATTCATAGAAGATCCACGGACCAGCTAAAAAATAACCCCTGCATCACGTGCAGGGGTGTCAGAAATCTGAAGGGGCAACCACATGGCTATCCCTTATGGTTTTTTACCTTTTGTTATCTCTATCGTTAGTAAAGCGGGTCAATAAAACGCGGAGAGAAACCGGGCTCCGTGCTTTTGTTAGTGATGATAGAGAGTGAGATTATCGCAACGAATGCTTCGATAGAAATTCCTTGATTGTTGACATATCCGCTTTAACGAGTTCGCAACGTCGATTCCGTTTTTCCAGGCCATCAAGGCTTGCCGGACGGTCCGGGTCCTTGCCAATCGCACGGCTGACAGCGTCAGGAAATTTAGCCGGGTGGGCGGTTGCAAGGCAGATCACGGGATAATCTCCTCCGGCAAGGTCTTTGCCAGCCTTGACCCCGGTTGCTGTATGCGGGTCGAGGACATAACCTGTTGCAGTATGGAAATTGCGAATTGTGTCAAGGGTCTGCTCGTTATCAACCGATGCCGAGGTAAAGACCTGATTGATTTCTGCAATCTGCGCTTCGCTGAAGACCAGCTTGCCGGTTGTTGCAAAATCCTTCATGGCTGTTGCAAGCAGTGCCGCATCTTCATTGAAGAGGTAGTACAGGTACCGTTCCAAGTTGCTGGCCTTTTGAATGTCCATCGATGGTGAGAAGGTTGGGTGGACTTCTCCGATGGAATAATCTCCCGCAGTGACAAAACGGGAGAGAATGTTGTTGGCATTCGTCGCCAAGACCAGCTTTTTTATAGGTAGTCCCATGCGTTTTGCTATGTACCCGGCGAATATGTCACCGAAGTTTCCCGTCGGGACCGAGAAGTAAACCTGGTTGGCACCGGTCTCTTTGCGGACCTGCCCCCAGGCGTAAAAATAATAGACGACCTGGGCGAGAACCCGTGCCCAGTTGATCGAGTTGACGGCACCGAGAGCGTACTTCCTCTTGAAGTCGAGATCACCGAATATGTCTTTGACGATCTGCTGACCATCATCAAAGGTTCCTTTGATCGCCAGGTTGAAGACATTCTCGTCGGTGACCGTGGTCATCTGTAGTTCCTGCACCGGTGAGACTTTCTTGTGAGGGTGCAGAATAAAAATGTTGATATTGCGTTTACCGCGCACGCCGTAAATGGCGGCGCTGCCGGTGTCGCCTGAGGTCGCGCCGAGGATGTTCATATGGTCGCCGGATTCTGTCAGCAGAGACTCGAAGATGTTACCGAGAAACTGCAGGGCGACATCCTTGAAAGCAAGGGTCGGACCGTGAAACAGCTCCAAGATGTACAGGCCATCCTTGTGTACGAGAGGCGTAATATCCGGGTGGGTAAAGGTTGAATATGAGCGGTCGATCATCGATTTAAGATCGGCGGACGGGATATCCTCGATGAAATAGCTCATGACATGGAAGGCCAGTTCAGGGTAGGCCAGTTTGGCCAGGGCGTCAAGGTCGCCAGGGGTAAGCTGCGGGATCGATTCCGGCAGGAGCAGGCCGCCATCTTCGGCAAGGCCCATCATGACCGCCTGTTTGAAAGGGATGTTTTTGACCTGCCCGCGTGTACTGAGATATTTCATGGTAGGGTCCTCGGTGTTGTTGTTTGGGGCGGCATTCTAGCAGGTGTTTAAGGCGCAGGGAAGGGTAAACGTGGCACGTGGCGCGTGGCGTGGATCACCCGGCCTCATCAAAAAAAGAGGGGCAACCAGTATGATTGCCCCTCGAGAGTTTTAATCTTTTGTGTTTGCTATTTCTTGTCTACCGCATGCTCCTGTGCATCGACAACAGCGACCGCCGCCATATTGACGATATCGGTGACATCGTCGCCTCGCTGC
Source organism: Deltaproteobacteria bacterium (assembly GCA_019313105.1). Taxonomy (GTDB): domain Bacteria; phylum Desulfobacterota; class Desulfuromonadia; order Desulfuromonadales; family BM103; genus JAFDBW01. The sequence goes on from JAFDBW010000152.1 coordinate 4,690, forward strand.
AGGACATGAACCGGTTTCTTGGTGCCCATCAGGATCGGGCCGATCTGCTCGGCTCCGCCAAGCTTGTGCAACAGTTTGTAGGCGATGTTGCCGGATTGCAGGTCGGGGAAGATGAAGACATTGGCATTGCCTTTGAGCTGGGAGAAGGAGTACTGCTTCTCTACCAGTTCCGGGTCCAGGGCGACATTGGCCTGGATCTCACCGTCAACAATCAGATCGGGAGCCATTTCCTTGACCAGCCTGGTCGCTTTGGCAACTTTACTGGTCAGTGGGTGCAAGGCGCTGCCGAAGTTGGAGAACGAGAGCATGGCCACTCTTGGCTCGACTTCAAAGTACTTGGCTTTTTCGGCAGTCAAAATCGCTGTCTCAGCAAGCTCTTCGGCTGTTGGTTCGATGGTTACAGTCGTGTCAGCGAAAAACACCGCCTCTTTCTTGGTGACCATCATGTACAGGCCATGGACCTTGGAGAGGTTGTCCTGCTTGCCGATGATTTCGAGGGCAGGGCGGATCGTTTCGGGATAGTGATGACTGATTCCTGACAGCAGGGTGTCTGCGTCGCCTTTTTCGACCATCATGGCGCCGAAATAGTTGCGGTTCTTTTTGATCAGGCGCTTGGCTTCTGCCTGTGTGACACCTTTGCGCTGACGCATGGTAAAGAGCGCGTCAATATACTCTTTGCGCTTGGGCGAATCATCGGGGTCAATGATCTCTGCTCCCGTAATGTCTGCACCGAGTTCCTTGACGCGGGCTTCTATTTCATCCTTGTTCCCAAGCAGTATCGGCTTGGCGATGCCTTCGTCAATCAGGATTTGAGTGGCACGGATGATCTTGTCTTCTTCGCCTTCCGGGAAGACAATCCGTTTCGGGCAGGCCTTCGCCTTGTTGATAAGGGTCCGCATGACCGATTTAGAGCGGCCCTGCATTGCTTCCAGTCTTTCTTTGTATTCGTCCATGTTCTCAATCGGACGACGTGCGACACCGGTATCCATTGCCGCCTGGGCCACGGCCGGTGCAACGTGCAGCAGGACGCGTGGGTCGAACGGCTTCGGAATGACATACTCGCGGCCAAATTTGATCACCTCACCGCCATACGCCTTGCGGACCGAGTCTGGAACGTCTTCTTTGGCAAGCTCGGCGAGCGCCTTGACCGCCGCGAGTTTCATTTCGGCATTGATTGCACTGGCATGGGTGTCGAGTGCGCCGCGGAAAAGGAACGGGAAGCAGAGTACGTTGTTGACCTGGTTGTTGTAATCGGAGCGACCGGTCCCGATGATTACGTCGTCACGCACTGCCTTGGCTTCCGGTGGGGTAATCTCAGGGTCAGGATTCGCCATCGCGAAGACGATCGGGTCTTTGGCCATCGACTTCAGCATTTCATTCGTCAGGGCGCCCTTGGCAGAGACACCGAAGAAGATGTCGGCGTCAACCATCGCGTCTTCAAGGGTCCTGGCATCGGTTTCGGCAGCCAGGCGCTCCTTGTATTCGTTCATCCCTTCGGTTCTGCCTTTGTAGATGACACCTTTGGTATCGCAGAGGATGACATTGTTATTGTCGATGCCCATGGTGATAGCAAGGTTGGCACAGGCGATGCCCGCGGCACCGGCGCCATTGACCACAATCTTGACGTCCTCGATCTTCTTGCCGATAATTTCCAGGGCGTTGATCATGCCGGCAGCAGAGATGATGGCTGTGCCGTGCTGGTCATCGTGGAACACCGGGATGTTCATGATCTCCTGAAGCTTTTCTTCAATATAGAAACATTCCGGCCCCTTGATGTCCTCCAGATTGATGCCGCCGAAAGTCGGTTCAAGCAACTTGACAGTGCGAATCAGTTCATCCGAGTCTTTGGTGTCAAGCTCAATGTCGAAAACGTCAACGTCGGCGAAGCTCTTGAAGAGCACGCCTTTGCCTTCCATGACCGGTTTGCCGGCTAGCGCGCCGATGTCTCCGAGGCCAAGGACTGCTGTGCCGTTGGATACTACGGCAACCAGGTTGCCCTTGGCTGTATACTTGTATGCGTCATCGGGATTCTTCTCGATTTCAAGGCAGGGCTCGGCAACCCCCGGGCTGTAAGCCAGTGCCAAGTCACGGCTGGTTGCACACGGCTTGGTTGTGATAACTTCAATCTTGCCTTTGCGCCCCATTGAGTGATAATCAAGCGCTTCCTGACGTTTTGACATTTTTTCTGCCTCCCTGGCTCGTTTGTCGAAGCCAAATCTTGTTAGGGTTTTTTGTGATAATAAATATTTTTAGCAATATTAAAAACGTTAGATAATGC
>JAFDBW010000153.1 GCA_019313105.1 Deltaproteobacteria bacterium
TTGAAGTTGAGTGTTTTTAATCAGGCGCCTGTCTATCCGCCCCCCTTCTCTGCAAGAGAATTCGACTGCTAATTAGGAATCCTGAAATCACTGCTAAACAAGAAATGGCCACTCGGAATTGATCCAGGTGGCCTTCATTTTGTCGGTTGGTCTTATGTATATTACTGCATTATTTTGAGCTGCTCAGATTGGCTGCGTTGCCAAATTCTTGCTGGCCCTAATCTAATCGATTTTTTAACGGCTTTGTCTCGTTCGCTTATTTCTCACGTGGACAACATTGTCGAGAAGTATTGTCGAAAACACTAGCCTCCTTCTCTTCAAGTTAAATGTTAAAGACTTCCTAAACATTTCAACTCTCTTGGTTTAGAGTCGATTCATATGGTTCCGAATAATTTTGATATAATGGCCAATACGTTTTCAACGAAACCTGAGGTAGGCTTGTCCGTTGCAGGCTTTCAAGTGTAAGCATTATGAGTCAATTTAACCATGACCTATCAATTTAATATCGCCATAGTCTTATCCCTCTTCTTGTATGGACTGACTGGCTGCGCCGCCTTGAAGACCCCCGCTTCATTTGATCCACCCTCGATCAACGAAGTCCGTTTCCGGGACCGCACACAGTCAAAATCCGACCAGGACGTCAGAGTATCTGTCGCCGTTCCGACCGCGGATGAAACGAAGCAACTGTTCCAAGCCGACTTGATCAGAAGAGAGATCCAACCGGTCTGGGTAAAAATCGAGAATCACAGCAAAAATACTTACTATCTCATTTCGAACGCGACAGACCCGAATCACTATTCGCCTTTGGAAACGGCATACGCACTTGGTGGCGGTTTCTTCGAATCCTATCGCAATAAAATGGAGACTTATTATCGATCGTTAAGCTTCAAAAACCCGATCCTACCCAATATGGCTGTCTCTGGTTTTATATTTACGAATCTCGACGAAGGTGAAAAGGTGGTGCAGATCGACCTTATTGCAGAAGAACAGGTCAAGTTCTTCACCTTTTTCGTTCTGATTCCCGGTATGCGGGTCGATTATCGCATGGTGGATTTCGACAGCCTGTATCCGGAGGACCAGGTTGTAGAGTTGAACGAAGAAGAACTGAAAACCACGTTGCAGAACCTGCCCTGTTGCACCACTGATCAGGGAGGTCTCCATAATGGCGACCCGGCGAATCTCGTGATCATAGGTGAATTCAAGGACATCGCCGCTGCTTTTGCACGTCAGGGTTGGCTTCCCGCCGAAGAGACTTATTCAACAGCCGTCTGGAAAACCATCAAATCGTTCCTGTTTGGTTCGCGATACCGATACTCTCCCGTCAGCCCGCTCTATTATTTTGGCCGGCATCAGGATCTCGCCCGTCAGAAGCCGCGTCACGATATTCACGAACGTAACCATTTACGTTTATGGTACAGCCCCTTTCGCTACGACGGCAAACCTGTCTTTATCGGTCAAATCAGTCGGGATATCGGTGTGCGATTTACCATGAAAGCCCGTCCACCTGTAACTCACAAAATCGACCCCGATATCGACGAAGCAAGACATTCCCTGGTCGAAGACCTGTTGTTCTCACAGATGCTTGCTAGGGTCGGTTGGATCAAAGGGGTTGGGATGACCAGACCCTCGAAGCCGAGGGAAAATCTCACCGGGGACCCATATTTCACGGACGGTTATCGAGTTGTGCTGGTTTTCGAGCAAGGTCCGATCGCTCTGAATCAGATCAAGGCTCTTGACTGGGAGAGTCCCAAGACGTTCCACATGGGGTCATCAAAAAGTGATTGAGATGAAGATTAGTCTGTACCCGTCGAGGAAGAACTTATTGGTCAAGGTGGTAATTGTAATAACCGCCCGGGGAGAAATTACACCACAGAGCCTGTTAAGGTCCGTCTCAAAGGAGCCGAGGCTGTGATAAAAAGAAAGCTAAGGACTATTCTGGCCGCTTGTCTCGTTGCATGTGTACCCATCTCCGGGGGGCCATCCATGGTAAATGCCGAAGAGGTCTTTGTGAGTATCGGCGGTGGAGACTTGTCCGGTGTTTACTTCCCCACCGGCATGGCAATCGCCAGAATGATCAACGCCAAGCGCCAGGATTACGGGATACGGGCTACGGTCGAAGCAACTACTGGGTCGACTTTCAACCTGAACGCGATCATGGCGGGGTACATGGATTTCGGCATGTCTCAGGCCGATAAACAATATCACGCGATTAAAGGCGTCGCTGAATGGGCAGAGAAGGGACCACAGGTAAAACTGAGAGCTGTCTTCAGCGTTTACCCTGAATCTGTCACCTTGGTCGCGGCAAACGATGCAGGGATCAACAGCATAGGAGATCTCAATGGAAAAAGGGTCAGTCTCGGCAACCCGGGGTCGAGCCAACACCGGGTGATTACAAATATCCTGAAAGCCTTCGGCATCGATCCTGAGACTGATATCCAGGCCCGAACCGTCTATGCTTCCGAAGCACCTGATCAACTCCAGGATAATCTTATTGATGCGTATTTTTTTACGGTTGGACATCCCAACGACACTGTAAAAAGGGGACTGTCCGGTACTCGCAAAGCCCATATTGTGCCGATTTTAGGGCCTGTCGTAGAAAAAATCATTACGGATAAAGTGTATTACACCCGTTACAGAATACCGATGCAGCTTCTTTATCCTGATCTGCAGGGGCCGCTTGAAGATGTTGAGACTTTGGCGGTCCTGGCAACAGTCTCCACTTCAGAGGAGGTCCCGGAACAGGTTGTCTACGTGGTGACCAAAGAAGTCTTCGAAAACCTCGATCAGTTTCGGCAAGAACACCCTGCTTTAGTTTCTTTGACTAAAGAGGGCATGCTTGAAGGTCTCCACGCGCCGTTGCACCCTGGTGCGAAGAAGTATTACCAAGAAGTTGGATTGATCAAGTAGGGCAGCGTTAAGCTAAGGCATCTGCTAGATCGTTGGCCTTGATGGCCTTGTACAATTATTCTGACTGCGGCGTACCGCCAATGACCGCATGGGTCAGGATCAGAGTCACAACCGCGTCTTAATCAATAAGGATCATTTATGCGGGACTATCGTCGCTTTGCCTGCAACATTCTGGTCATACTGGTCATCTCAGGATGCATCCCCCAACACATATCGCCTCCTGTGGATGACCACACCGAAGTGCCCTCGATGCAGCCATTGGCGGATCTTGGTATCAACAAGCAGCCTGCACCTGTTTTCGGCTCGGATGAGGAGTATTCCGGCAGTCCGCTGGATGAGGTCGGAAAACGGGGGTTGTTCGAGACCCATGGGCCGGAATCAAATCAGTTCGCGTTGCTGAAGAACGGCGACGAGTCTTTCGCCGTTCGTGCACAACTTCTGGAACAGGCTAAAAAGTCTATCCGGATCCAGGCGTTGATCTTTGCCGGTGATGAATCGGGTTTGTATCTTGCCGAGATCCTGAAAAGGAAAAAAGCCGAGGGCCTGGATGTTCGGATCATCGTCGATGCAGCCGCAAATCTCAGTTTGCAGACCCAGTGGATGTATTTTGACTTAAAGCAGCACGGCATAGAGGTCCAGGGCTATGAATCACTTTATCTGGAGTGGCTCAACGAAGTGCCGATACCTTTTCTTTCGCCTGCAAAAGACCCCGAAGCACCGAATTCCAGGTATCACGAGAAGATGTGGATCGTGGATGGGGAAACAGAGAGCCGGGTTGCAGTCGTCGGCGGCTTGAACATCGCTAATGAATACTTCCGGGTTGATCCGTCTGAGCCGAGTGATTACTGGCGGGATCAGGATATCGTCGTCAAAGGAAACATAGTCTCGGACATGGTCACGGCTTTCGAGCGCAATTACCAACACTTCGTCGACATCAAGGAAAGCCGCGGCGTACTGGACACAGACCATTATTGGCAGGCAACTCAGGATTTCCTGGACACAGTCGGTAAACTGAACATCACCTATGTTAAAGATTCTGACCTAAAAGAACGTGTTTTGCAGATGGCGCAGGTTAAGCCGGACCTGAGATTTATGAACGCGCGCGGCAGGTTCTTTCAGAACCGCCCCAGGCTGAGAGAATCCTTTATCCAGCAGGCCTACATGAAATTGTTTGAAAATGCACAGCGGGAAATCATTATCTGTAATGCATACTTTATCCCGTCCGCAGAGTTCATCAACGCGGTCAGAGATGCGGTCAGCCGCGGTGTCCATGTGATCATTCTGACGAACAGTCCCGAAACGAACGATCTTCCGGAGCTAACCATGGTTGGGCGGAATTATTATAAGTACATTCTGGCGATAAACAAGGAAGACGCGGCCCGTACTAGCGGTGGGAATGTCCAGATCTGGGAATGGTATGGCTGGCGTTATGACGAAGAACGGCAGACCGAAGGGACCATCCATGCCAAATACGCCGTCTTCGACCGCCGTTACTCGCTCGTCGGGTCATACAATCTGGACCCGAGGAGCGAACAGCTCAACAGCGAGACGGCTGTAGTTTTTGAAAGTAAAGAACTGTCGACTAGTCTAGCGAAAATATTTTATGAAAACGATTTGGCATTTAGCCGGAAGGTCTCTTCGCAGGCCGCCGCAGAATTCAACGAACCGACCGATGCACTTTATAAGCTCAGAAAAGATTTTGGAAGCTTGTTCGAGCCGATGCTTTAACATGAAAATTGAAAAAGCTAAGTCGTCTGGACAAGTTTTCAGCGTTTTCGTCTGGCTGGCTCTATCGCTGCTTTTAACACCTTACGCATTTGGCTCCAAAGCGGAATCAGTAATCCTTCTGCATGGCTATGGCAGAACAACTTTTTCCATGCTCCCCCTTCAGAATCGCTTACAAGAAGCTGGCTACAAAGTCCATAATATCGGCTACCCCTCGATACGACTCTCCCCTCCGGAACTGGTCGAGTTCCTAAACGATCGGTTCAGCTCTTGTTGCAGCAACTCGCCGCGCATCCATTTCGTGACTCATTCATTAGGAGGGATTCTGGTTCGGGCCTACCTGTCAGAGCACCATTTAAAAAACATGGGTAGAGTAGTTATGCTCGCGCCACCCAATCAAGGTAGCGAGCTAGCAGATATGGCAAACGGCTCAATCCTCCTGCGCGCAATTCTCGGCCCAACGGTCGTTCAATTAGGAACAGCGAAAGATAGTCTCCCAAACCGCCTGCCGCCCCCCTGGTACGAGTTGGGAGTCATCGCGGGGATTGACGATATCAACCCAATTGGCAGTTTTTTCGTGCCTGAGCCAAGTGATGGAACGGTTGCCGTGGCCAGCACCCGTCTTGAAGGTATGCGTGACTTCGTGACCGTGCATAAGTCCCATACATTTATCATGCGCTCCGCCGATGTCGCTGACTATATCATCCGATTTTTACGCACTGGTCGTTTTGTGGCTTCAGAGGTAACTCCATCATCCCCCTGATCGAGTTCTACCCCCCTCACCCTCTCAAACCACTGTAAACACTTAGTTTTTCATTTAAGGCTTAATTTCTGATGGATAGGGTGGTGACAATGCTGCAGCGTTCGCGCCCGGATGCGGATAAGGCCGCGACACAGGAAATAGTGCATGTATTGTTGCTGCTTGCACAAGGAACCACAGTGCTTTTCGGGACGCGGCAGGAAAGAGCCGTCTCTGTCGAGCGCATGATAGAACTGGCAACCTCGCAACTCGAGGCCCTCGAACCGAATCGGCAGGCTCCTGTCAAGGCGTCAGGGTGAAGCATCGTAACCCCGACCATTATTTACTAGGAGCGACCTTTTAAGGGGTCGCTCTTTATCTTTTGGATTCTCCGCCTATAGGAGCCATGTCCGGCCCAAAATTTTTTCTCCGAAGCATTTCCGGTGCATTATGGGTGCTCAAACTAATTGGGAGTTGCCACCTTTGCCAGCGCGGCCTCTTCACGACAGATATCATCTGATATAATTCATGTTAGAGTTGATATGTCATGCTAGGCCGATAGAATGCAAAAGGCTCCAACACCTTCCAAGGAGATTGCAATGGATAATATTCGTTTCAGAGCCATGGTTGTAACGGAAATTTCAGACAAACAATTCGTTCGCGAGGTCAAACAAAAACACATTGAAGATTTACCTGCGGGTGATGTGCTAATCAACGTTCAATATTCATCTCTAAACTATAAAGACGCCCTTTCTGCCTCAGGCAACAAAGGCGTTACGAAAAAATATCCTCACACACCAGGGATTGATGCCGCCGGTGTGGTGGTAGAAAGCAGCAAACCTGAATTTAAGCCAGGGGAGCAGGTTCTGGTTACCGGCTATGACCTGGGAATGAACACGCCTGGGGGGTATGCCGAATATATTCGCGTACCGGCGAGTTGGGTTGTCAAGTTACCTGAGAACCTGACTTTACGTGAGAGCATGATCTATGGAACCGCCGGGTTTACCGCCGCCCTCTCTTGTTTCAAACTGATAAATAGCGGCGTCACTCCGGATAAGGGGCCCGTACTTGTGACAGGAGCTACGGGTGGAGTGGGAAGCATCGCCCTGTCTATCTTGGTAAAAAGCGGCTACGAGGTTGTTGCTGTTAACGGCATCATCGATGAAGCAGATTATCTTCTTGAGCTTGGCGCCAAAGAGGTCATTACTATTGAAGAAGCCGATGATCAGAGTGGCCGTCCACTACTAAGACCACGCTGGGCCGGGGCCATAGATACGGTTGCAGGAAACATCCTCTCAACGGCGATCAAAACAACCCAGTACGGTGGTTCGGTAACCTGCTGCGGAAATGTCGGGGCGGCAGAACTCCACTCCTCGATCTTCCCTTTCATCATAAATGGCATCACTCTACTAGGCATCGACTCGGTGAACTGCCCGGTGGATATGCGTATGAAGGTCTGGAACAAAGTCGCCTCTGATTGGAAACTCGATCGTCTTGAAAAGATCACCACCGAGTTGCCCTCTCTGGAAGCATTGGAGGAACGGATTGGGCTAAACATAAAAAAAAAAAA
>JAFDBW010000154.1 GCA_019313105.1 Deltaproteobacteria bacterium
CGGCAAGACGGCGCCCGACCGGCGCGGCAAAGCCCCTGCGGCGCCAAAACTCGGTCGCCGCCTAAGCAGGACAAAACCCTGAGCAGGACAAAACCCTTAAGCGCGTTTCAGTGTAAAGCGCGGAAAGCAATCCATTGGACCATCAGCGTCAGAACAACCGGCTTGCCTCAAAGCGTCAACCGGGCGGGCTCGCCATTCATTATGAGGACAAGGACCTTTTGGTGGTCGAGAAGCCTGCCGGGCTGCTGACTGTCGGCACCGATAGCAACAAAACGAGGACCGTCCACTACCTGCTCAATGATTATGTCCGCAAGGGCAACCCGAAATCACGCAACCGGGTGTATGTGGTCCATCGACTCGACCAGGATACCTCCGGGCTGTTGATCTTTGCCAAGAGCGAGCAGGCCAAAAAGTTTCTCCAGGAGCACTGGGCAGAGACGCAAAAGCACTACCTGGCGATCGTTCATGGCCGGCTGGTGCCCGATGCGGGACGGATCACCTCCAGCCTGACCGAAAACGCCGCGCACAACGTCTACTCGACGCCTGATCCCGCCAAAGGCAAGCTGTCCCATACCGATTACAGGAAGCTGCGGGCGGCCAAAGGCCTCAGCCTGCTGGATATCCATCTTGTCACCGGCCGCAAGCACCAGATCCGTGTGCATTTCGCCGAGCGGGGACACCCGCTGGTCGGTGACAAGAAATACGGCCAGGACAAACCGGTCGCCAGACGCCTAGCCCTGCACGCCAGTTCGATCAGCTTCACCCACCCTTTCAACGGCCGGACGCTGCACTTTGCCACCGGACTTCCCGATGATTTTGCACGTTTGCTCGGTGAGCCCCTGAACAGGTTATGCGCAGTCCGGGGCGCTCGCATAGATGGCCCTTTTGTGTCTCCCTGGAACAAATGACTCTGATCACGGCCGGTGCGTCATTTGAACGAAAAACATAAAGTACGGCATAATGTCAGGAGGTCTTTCTTGCTGCGAAGGATATGCCCGTGAACCGCATCGTCATCCACTACAGTGAAATCGCCCTGAAGGGCAAGAACCGTCGCCAATTCGAAGACGCCCTGCTGCGCCATGTGCGCGCCGCGCTCGGGCCGCTGGCGCACGAGGTGCGCAAGCAGCAGGGGCGGCTGATGTGCAAACCGGCAAACCACACCGATCCGCAGCAGATCCGCGAGATCCTTGCCCGGATCCCCGGGATCGTCAACTTCTCTCTCGGCCACAGCGTACCGAAGGATGTCGAGGCGATCGGCGGCAGGGCGGTCAAGCTGCTCGCAGATCGCCGGTTCACCAGCTTCGGCGTCAAGACCAAGCGCACCGACAAGGCCTTTCCGATGACCTCGGAGGAGATCAGCCGCGCGGTCGGCGCCGCGGTCCTGCGCGGGCTGGAAGGCAAGCAGGTCAACCTGAGGACGCCTGACCTCTGGCTGTATATCGAACTGACCGGCAGGGAGGCGGTGCTGTTCACCGAAAAGCATGCCGGACCGGGCGGCCTGCCGGTTGGCAGCAGCGGTGAGGTGATGGTCTCGCTCTCCGGCGGTATCGACAGCCCGGTGGCGGCCTACATGCTGATGAAGCGTGGCTGTCGGGCGATTTTTGCCCACATCCGCAACGAGACCCAGTTTACCGGCGGCGTCACCGACAAGATCGAACAACTGGTCAAGACGCTGACCCGCTACCAGCTGCACTCGACCCTCTACATGGTGCCGTTCGGCGAGCTGCAGCGCCGCATCATTGCGTTTGTGCCGGCCGACTACCGGATGATCATCTATCGCCGCTGCATGATGCGCATCCTCAACCGGCTCGCCGTCCGGGAGGGTGCCAAGGCGATCGTCACCGGCGATGCGGTCGGCCAGGTGGCCTCGCAGACGCTGAGCAACCTGCATTGCATCCAGGAGGCCTCGGAGCTGCCCGTACTTTCGCCGCTGGTCGGTATGAACAAGGATGAAACGATCGCGATTGCCAAACAGATCGGCACCTACCTGGACTCGGTCGAGCCCTACCCGGACTGTTGTTCCTTCATGATTGCCCAGCACCCCGAGATCCGCGGTGTTGTCGAGATGGCGAACCGGCTCGAAGCGAATATCGACGGGCTCGAAGCGCTGTTGCAGGACGCGGTGGACAGCGCCGAGCAGCTGGATTTTTGAGCGGTAGCACCTGAAAGAGAGTGTCCCTTTTGCTTTTCAACTCTCATCTATTGGAGTGAGCGAATCATGCCTTACCTGCAACTTGATGTGAATGGCCACTACCCGGTCGAAGTGAAACAGCGACTGGCCCAAACATTATCTGCAACCTATGCCGACCTGATGAGCGTGGATCTTCGCCGCATCAGCATCGCGATCCGCGAGCTTGGCGAAGGCGGCGTCTGGCGCATGATCGATGATCAGCCGATGCCCGTGTCGATGTTGATGTGCGATATCCGGCGGGGCCGCTCCGCTGAACTGCGACTGGAGCTGGCCAAAGCATTGTGCCGCGACTGCGTTGAGATCCTCGGACTGAGTGCAGAGCGCTTGAACGTCGAATTCACGCAGCACGCTGGCGATGAAATGTATCACCCGAGCCTGGGCGGCTTCAGCCCGGAATGGTCGGTGCAGGAGACCTCCGCACCTGCCAAGCAGGCATGACTGCGATTGATCTCATCTGATCTGCTATTGCGGGGGGTGTTTGGTTTGACTCGTTACCTTGTATCCAGGCAATTCTTTTCTTTACGGAGTTCAGCATGACTTCTGAGTGCACGTTTATATCGAGCTTGTTGCGGCAACGACTCTCCTGTTCAAGGTTGGTCACGATCGGCTTGCTGATCGTCGTTTTGGCCACGGTTTTGTGCCGCCCTGCGGCGCAGGCGTCAGATCGTGATGCCGCGCTCTGGAACGCGCTGCGTTCAAGGGACCATATAGCCTTGTTGCGGCATGCGATCGCACCCGGTAATGGCGATCCGCCAGAATTCAGGCTGGGCGATTGTAAGACACAGAGAAATCTTTCCATGCAAGGGCGCGACCAGGCAACCCGGATCGGTGAGCTGTTTCGGGCTCACGGCATTCAGAGCGCACAGATCTTCTCAAGCCAGTGGTGCCGATGTCTGGAGACGGCTCGCCTGCTGGGCCTCGGCCCGGTCGAAGAACGTCCGTTTCTGAACTCCTTCTTCAATGATTATGCCCGGCGGGAACCGCAAACCAGGATGCTTCGCGAGTGGCTCGACCAGCAGGCCCTGAGCGAGCCGATCGTGCTGGTGACGCATCAGGTCAATATCACTGCGCTCACCGGGGTATATCCAGGCTCCGGCGAGCTGGTGATCGTGCGTCGCTCGGAAGCCGGCGATCTGACCGTCATCGGTAGCATCGAAACCAACTGAATCGCAGCCCCCTGCCGGCGCAGTGGGACCGCGGTCGTCGTCAAGTGATCGGTCAACAGCAGGTTTATCGGTTGTCGTTTTCCGTTGGACGTTGGAATTCAAAGACAAAATCAAAGTCGTCGGGGTTGCCCGACAGCAACTTCTTTTTCTTTGTAGCGACAAAGAAAACGAAGCAAAGCTTGGGGTACGAGTTATAGACATAGGGCTACCCATGTCCTTGACTTCTACATTGGCGCTGCGCTGGGCATGTCTGGTTCGTCAAGGCAGCAACATCGATTCGGGATGTTCTAATCGATCAAAAGTTCAGGTTTCCCGCGTAGGTGACGAGGCTCTTGAGAGCCTCTCCATCTGTGGAGGATTGTTGCTGTGGGCATGCTTTTCAGGCTTTTCCCTTGTCAGTCACACAGCAAGGGAGGCCCCCCTGTAACGGGCCGGCTTATGAAGCTTTGTCGTTATTGGATGCCACAAAAAACTAGCAAAGGAGATGCCCTCCGCAAGGAGCAGGTACTTTTGCACACTTTTGTTGCCGTACAAAAGTATGGCGTCGGGCGGGACGACACAACGGTTCTTGGTTTGTTAAAAAAAAAAGACAACGGGCAACAGATTATCCACCTGTTGCCCACTCTATTATGAGTTCAGGCTACTTCATGGTACCGTTTGACCGGACACCCGGTCCGGTCCGGGTTTGACATTCCCTGCCGGTACGATAGAAGTGAAAGCAGTTGGAATTTCTGTTTCGGAACGCATCGTCAAGCAGGCGATGAATTTCAAGCCTCGGACCCGCAGCATGGCCGGTACCGGGGCGAGCGAGGTTGTTGATGCAAATCATGCTGAAAGCCCTGTTGCTGGTAATCTTACTGGGCTTGCCCGGAGGTTTTGCCTTGGCTTACGAAGAACCCGGTTACACAGTCGTCAAGCAATACCAGGAGTTCGAATTGCGCCAGTACGATCCCTACCTGGTCGCCGAGACCATCGTAGCGGGCGATTTTTCCGATGTCGGCGGGGAAGCTTTTAGCCGACTGTTCAGTTACATCAGCGAAGGTGATCGGCCGCAGGGCAAGATCGCCATGACCACGCCGGTCATTCAGCAGCCTTTGCCGGCGGTGATTGAGCAGTCGGCCGTCAATGATGCTTCGCCAGGAACCGATAACCGCTATCGCTTTGCCTTTGTCATGCCCGCTGGCTACACCCTGGACAGTCTGCCGCAGCCGGAGAACGCAGAGGTCCGGATCAAGAGCGTCCCGGCCAGGCTGATGGCCGTGCGACGTTATTCCGGGACCTGGAGCGAAGAGCGCTATCGCAGTAACGAACAGCAGTTGCTCGCGGCGGTTCAAGCCGCCGGGTTGAAAACCCTGGGGCCGCCGATCTTCGCCCGCTACAACGCACCTTTCAGTCTCTGGTTCCTGCGCCGCAACGAGGTTCTGATCGAAGTTGCAGCCCCTTGATAAAAGCATGCCACGAGCGCGGCAAGCCGCGCTGAACTTCTGGATAGAGAATCATATGCCAAACCCTCAACAAAGCTGCCTGATCGCTATGATTTTTTGCAGCACACTTTTTTTGGTATCCTGCACCGCGGAGCCGTCGACCAGCCCGGTGCCGTCCGAGTCGGGACTGAGACCCTGCCCGAACTCGCCGAACTGCGTTGCCAGTGACGCTCAAGATGAACAGCACCAGATCGCCCCGCTGACTTTTTCCATTCCTGCTGCAGAGGCCTGGCAACTCTTGCATGAGCAGGTCGCAAAACTTCCACGCACAATCGTCGTCACTGAAAAACCCGGCTATCTGCATGTCGAGTGCCGCAGTAAGCTGTTTGGTTTTGTCGATGACCTGGAGTTCCAGTTACGGGCCGAGCAAGGCTTGATTGCCGTGCGCTCCGCGGCGCGAACCGGGTATTATGATTTCGGTGCCAACCGGCAGCGCGTCGAAGCACTGCGTGCGGCACTGCTCGCTGCACAAGACTCCCCATAGCTTTCTGGAGAAAACCATTCTTGCCGATGCCTGACCTGATCAAGACCAATTCGCCGCGTACCCTGTGCAAGGCTGCTGCCGCCTTGCGCATGTTGTTTGTCGCCGATGCCCTGGCCATGCCGGTGCACTGGTATTA
>JAFDBW010000155.1 GCA_019313105.1 Deltaproteobacteria bacterium
GCCCGATGCGGGTGCTCTAAGCAGTGCAGGACAAGCTGCTGCTCCCGACCCTGATGGACACGCAGTGTGCCGAGTTGCTCACCCTGTCGATGCAGTCTGAAATAAGTGAGCTTCGAGAGTTCGATAAAACTGCTTTGCGGCCGCGCCAGTCCGCGTTGCACAATCACCCGTCGGTCCGTTATCGCGTAATAGACATGGTTCCACTCGAGACGGGCCTGTACCAGGTGGCCAACGAAAAAATACAGCCCTGTGATAACGAACGGCAGCGGCAGCCAGGCCAACCACCTGATGGCGTAACTGTCCGCCATGGCAATCCCCAGAACCTGCCAGTAGCTGCATATCGCAAGGAAAATCAGTCCGAAGACCGAATGCCGCCAATGGCGGAAAGTATAACAACGCGGTGCGGGTCGCGCCTCCCAGCGAACGGTTTCTCCATCCTCAAGGCAAAGTGTGCTGATCATTCGACACCCTTCGACCGGGCCAGGCGACTTGCTGCCGTGCGTCCCAGCTTGCTGTTAGGATCTGTCTCAACGATCAATCGGTACAATGACATCCCCCCCTCAGCATCACCACCTTGTTCGCGCGCCTCGGCGAGTAGAAACAGGTTTTCCGTAACCGGCAGCAGACGAACACTCTCTGCCAGTTGATCGTTTGCCTTACGCACATTGCCCTGTTGCAGGTAGAGGTAGCCAAGCCCCATCCGCGTTTTGTAATAGTTTGGCTGCAGCTCGACAGCCTTCTGCAGGTTAAGTCTGGCGGTTTGCAAATCACCGGTACGCAGGTAGGCCATCCCCAGAGAACCGAGGATCTGCGGCTCTTCCGGAGCCATGCTTGCAGCATTCAGATACTGGGTTATTGCCTGCGAAGGTTTGTCGGCTTTTTCAAGTCGTCGGGCCTCTTTCAACAGTTCGTATGCCGGCTGCAATCTCTTGAGCATACGGATTGATTCCGGCACGTCCCCGGAACGGTTCACGCCGGATTGCAGAAAACTGGTCAGGCAGCTCCCCTCGCAAGGCCTCTGTACAAAAATCCGCGCCAGCCTGATTGAACCTGACTCGGGATCATACACGGATTCCTTCAGCGACAGGATTTCCGCCGTAGCCTCGTTCGAGGCACGGTTCGCCCGTTCCGAATATGCTGCACGGGTGAGAGCTGCAGCACCTTCAAGCAAAGCCACCAGTTCACCCTGATTGCTGATCTCTGACAGAACCCCACGTGTCACAACAATCCGGCCACCCGGCAACGCATAGAGCGCTGCAGCACTCTTGTCCGCGACAGCGACAGTGAATCGGCCGTAGGCCCCGCCCTCCGTTTTGATCAGCGAGTCTAGCTCTTCTAAAAGGGCCTGATCGTGGCGTGGGCCTCCAAGCAGTTGAAGCAGCCGATCCTCTACAGTACTGCCGACCTTGATTTCCTGATCTGCGGTCAATGGCGGTGCATCGGCAGGCATATATTGCTCCATCCCGGCACAACCCGCCAACCAGGTCAGAGCGATGATGATTGCTGACCGCATGAGTATCATTGGAACGAGTTTTTTCATCTGCTTATCCTATCTGTTCATATTATTCGGAGTGCATATTAGGCTATCCTCGAAGGACAGACAAGCCGCCGGCAGAAAAAGCTGCTTGCATTTCCACGACAAGTGACTATCATGTGCCGCCCGAACTTTAATAATTTTGCAGGATTTATAAAGAAAGCAACAAAAATGACAGAACATCTACGCAACATTGCCATAATTGCCCACGTTGATCACGGTAAAACAACCCTTGTCGATGCCATGCTCAAACAATCCGGAGTCTTTCGCGAGAACCAGGTAATTACCGAACGTGTGATGGATAGCAACGACCTGGAGAAGGAACGCGGCATCACGATCTTGTCAAAGAACCTGTCGATTCACTACGACGGCATCAAAATCAATATTGTCGACACCCCTGGTCATGCCGATTTCGGCGGTGAAGTGGAACGTGTCCTGAAGATGGTCGACTCGGTCCTGCTGCTGGTGGATGCATTCGACGGCCCGATGCCGCAGACCCGCTTCGTGCTGAAGAAGTCGCTTGATCTCGGCATCCGCCCGATCGTCGTCATCAACAAGATTGACCGCCCCGGGGCCCGTCCGGAAAAGGTCGTCGACATGGTCTTCGACCTGTTCTGTGAACTCAATGCCGATGACAAACAGCTCGACTTTCCGATTGTCTACACCAGCGCCAAACAGGGCGTTGCCAAACGCGAACTGGATGACGCATCGGATAACCTGGGACCGCTCTTCGAGATGATCCGTGAGCGGGTTGCCCCGCCGGTCGCCGATCCGGAAGCACCATTCCAGATGCTGGTGACGTCTATCGACTATAACGATTACCTCGGCCGGGTCGCCACCGGAAAGATCTTCAACGGTCGTGTGAAAACCGGCGAGACCGTGGCCCTGATCATGAAAAGTGGCGAGATATCGAAGGCGCGCATCACCAAGCTGCTCGGTTATGAAGGGCTCAAGCAAATTGACCTGGCTGAAGCCGGCGCAGGGGACATCGTCTCCGTTGCAGGCTTCGAAAACATAGGCATCGGCGAGACCCTGGCTTGCGCCGATCGACCCAAATCGCTCCCCTACGTGTCGATCGACGAACCGACCCTGGCGATGAACTTTATCGTCAACTCCTCCCCCTTTGCCGGACGGGAGGGTAAATTTGTCACGTCGCGCAACATCCGCGACCGCCTTTTCAAAGAGTTGCGGACCAACGTCTCGCTACGCGTCGAAGAAACCGCCAACACCGATACGTTCCGGGTGTCGGGCCGCGGTGAACTTCACCTGTCGATCCTGATCGAAAACATGCGCCGGGAAGGCTTTGAACTGGCTGTTTCCCAACCGGAAGTCATCTGTCGTGAGATCGACGGCGAACAGTGCGAACCGATGGAATACTTGGTGGTTGATGTCCCCGAAGAACACCAGGGCACGGTGATTGAAAAACTCGGTACCCGCAAAGCGGAAATGGTCGCCATGAACGCTCTGGATGGTGTTAACCGTCTCGAGTTCATTATACCGGCACGTGGATTGATTGGCTTTCGCAGCGAGTTCCTTACCGACACTCGCGGCACCGGCGTCATGAATCACACATTCCACGGTTATGCCCCATGGAAAGGGGTGATTCCTGGGCGTAAGAATGGCGTCCTGATCGCAATAGAAGCCGGAGAGACGATCGCCTATTCACTCTTCAACCTGCAGGAACGCGGCTCTCTTTTCGTCGGCCCCGGTGTTAACGTCTACGAGGGAATGATTATCGGCCAGCATGCCAAGGACAATGATCTCGTGGTCAACGCCTGCAAGGGAAAGAAACTGACCAATGTACGCGCCTCAGGCAGTGACGAAGCCATCCGCTTGACCACACCACGTGATTTGACTCTCGAGCAGGCCCTCGAATTCATTGGTAATGACGAACTGGTGGAAGTCACTCCCGATTCGATTCGCCTGCGCAAGCGTCTGCTTGACGAAAATGATCGCAAGAAAGAGAGTAAAAAGCCTAAGTAGAAGCATGCTTTATTCAGGACGGTACAATTGAGGAACACCCCCAGCCTGACAGAATTAAGTTGCCACTCAGATACCGGTGCGTGAATCTTCCACACTGTGCGTGCCTCTGGATAAGACAGTCTCGCTGTAAAACTGCATTGCAGGTTTAATTTGGCTGAATTAATCTCCTGAATGGTAATTGTTACCTTGAAAAATTCATTCCATGGCTCTATGATTGGCCCGTTCTTATTACGAACGAACCCCCACCTGAGAGATCTGGAGGCAGCGTGGAACGAGAGTTAAACGCTCACGAGCAACAAACCCTCCTGGCCATTGCCCGCCAGGCGATCATTCACGGCGTACGGACTGGCCAGGAATACGTCGAACCCCGCGAAGAAAAAGTCCTGAACCAGCGCAACGGCTGCTTTGTCACCATTAAGCAGAACGGACAATTGCGAGGATGTATCGGCAATTTCCAATCCGAGCTCCCGCTGTTCAAGGAAGTGGCCCAGATGGCCCAGGCCTCCGCAGCGAAAGACCCCCGGTTTTATCCCCTCAAGGAAAACGACCTGGACAACTTCAACCTCGAGATTTCAGTGCTTTCACCACTGCAGAAAATTGAGGACATTGATGAAATCGAAGTTGGCAAACACGGTATTTACATCGAAAAGAGTTTTTATCGGGGTGTTCTCCTGCCCCAGGTTGCCCTGGAACACAACTGGGATCGCCTGACTTTTCTGAAACAGACGTGTATCAAGGCAGGGTTGCCAACGGATGCCTGGAAAGCCGAAGATGCTGAGATTTATGTTTTCAGCGCCCAAGTTTTTGCAGAAGAATAAGAAACCGTCCTGGTCAGCTATCAAACCAAAAAGCAGGCGATGACCTCTGCCTGCTTTTTTTGTCTCCACAAAATCCTCAATCAAGCATCCATGCCCTTGTCACACAGCTGTCAACCAGGTCATTACTGCCCGGCATGACCTTGAAGGAATCTTAGCAGAGGGTAAACGTGTCGCCGCAACCATCGCCGGGCTGAGAATCCGCTCGATGGCCAGGTCCCCGGGCAGTCCGGACATTATGAGCCGTTCTTGTCGATCGCCTCTTCCTTGAACCAGCGATCAAACCAGGTCCTGTGATCCTTCTCCGAAAAGATCCTGAAATCTTTTGGACCCATCCAGACACCTCCACAGTTGATGCATTTGTCCATCGGAACCCCCCTGAAATCAATCGGTTCTATCTTGTCGCCACATTTCGGGCATCGACCGAGACAGTACTTACGAATCAGCTTTTCCTGGGTTTCCTCCCTGATCTTCTCGATCAGTTCTTTTTCCAGATCATGAAAGTATTTATTCTCCAATGCCTTTTTGCGTTCTTCCCATGCATCAGTCATCACATCACCTCCTTGGAGTAGCCAGTTTCGTTAATTATAACAAGCATTTGAATACCGGCAACAAATCAGTAACAAAGCCTGAAACGACCGGCGCCATAGGTCGCACCCTTGCCGATGCCGAACAGTGATGCAACGGCGAGCACCCAGAAGATGTCTTCTATGGCCTGACCCGATAGAACCATTTCGCCAGTAAAACCACCGACCACAAGTCCTTGCTGACCGGTGATCGCTCTCCAGTCTTTCCAGCACAGGTTTGTTTCAGACTCTGCAATCCTGCCAACACTCTCGAGTAGGCTGGAGGGTCCATCCAAAAATTCGACACCAGAATGTGCAAAGAGCATGGAGGTCACACGTCGCAGCATGAACGGGAAGACCTGACTAAAACGCGGCTTTCTTAGCGGTTTGCCGTTCGCCATCAGGCGAACCGGAGTCTCATACGATATCGTTACCCGGTCGGGAACCCGTTCCTGACTGACCAGCCAGTTCAGTGGCTGGACGGCGCAGGTAAACGAATCCAACGGGTCATCCTGACGCCAGGCGAGATTTTCAGGTTGCCCGTTACTCATGCTGTAAACTTCCGTGACTGCAAAATGGCCACCACCGGACACCAGCCCAATGTGCCCCAGTTGAATCAGACTACCCAAAAACACGTGAATAAGTTGTACCCCATTGCCAATAAACAGCACTTCACATTCAAGCCGCTGCCCTGTATCAATAGAGGTCTTTTGCATGACTGGCATGGTCATCACCAACGCCGGCGCAGGTTTCTGGAATCTACGCCTGGCGACAGGGTCCTCACTTGGATCCGGTTGGAAAAGAGCGTGCCATTGCCTGACTGCGAGTTTGTCAGTCGGATCAAGTATCTGCCTTCCGGGAGACCTCAGGATACGCCCCAGCCTGATAAAGTCAGCAGGCCAAACAGTGCAGGGAGAGAGAAAATCCAGGGCAAAGCGGGCCTTGACAATATCCACCGCCTGCAACGCTTCGGGCCAATCCGGTATGAGTAACTTCTTTTCTGTGATCATTTCTGGTTATTGTAGTCCGTGATCAATTCTGATAGAGTCCACCTCATCAACAACAGATATACACCATATCTGATACGTCTGCGACGATAAAGCTTACGCTATTATGCTGCAATTTGAATTGCTCGCCAGAGACCAGGAGACCCGTGCCCGCAGGGGTCGCATCACAACGCCGCACGGGACGATAGAGACACCGATTTTCATGCCGGTGGGAACTCATGGTGCCCTCAAGGCAATGACTCCGGCCCAGGTTGACGATGCCGGCGCCCAGATCATTCTCTCCAACACCTACCACCTGCACCTGAAACCCGGTGAACATCTGGTCGAAAAAGCAGGCGGCCTGCACCAGTTCATGCACTGGCCCAAACCGATTTTGACTGACAGCGGTGGGTTCCAGGTCTTTTCCCTGCCGAAGAAGGAAATCACTGACTCAGGAGTCTTTTTCAAACACGAGATCAACGGCGACCGCATCTTTATCGGTCCGCGAGAGGCTACCGGGATTCAGAACTGCCTAGGTGCCGATATCATCATGGCCTTTGATGAATGCATCCCCTACCCGGCATCACACGATTACTCGAGTAAATCAATCAAAAAGACGCTGCGCTGGGCAGAGACATGTCTTAATGCCCACAACCGGCAAGACCAGGCGCTGTTCGGTATCGTCCAGGGAAGCGTTTACGACGACCTGCGCCGCGAATGCGCAGAGGCTCTGACGGCGATGGACTTCCCCGGTTATGCGATTGGCGGAGTAAGCGTAGGCGAAGGTCTAGAACTGCTCAAGAAAGTCGTCGACTACACGGAGCCCCATCTGCCGGAAGACAAACCAAGGTACCTGATGGGAGTTGGTCTGCCGGAGGATATCCTTGCGAGCATCGAGCGCGGCATGGACATGTTCGACTGCGTCATTCCAACCCGTTACGCCCGCAGCGCCACTCTTTTTACTAGAAGAGGCAAGATCCGGATAACCAACCGGCGGTACCGTCGTGATTTTTTCCCGGTCGACCCATCATGCACCTGTTATTGCTGTGAAAACTTCACCAGGGCCTACCTGCATCACCTGTTCAATGCCAACGAGGTCCTGTCGGCGACTCTGGCGGCCATCCACAACGTGCGTTTCTACCTCGACATGGTCGCAGCCGCCCGCGTCGCGATTGAAGCCAATGACTACCCCAGCTTCAAATCCGCATTCCTTGAAGAATACCAGCGCGACGACGGTCAACCCGGGCGTTGACGATTTGCCTGTCAGCCCGCATAATGAATCCATGGCTGAACCACCGCGCCCCAGACAAATCGATACCGAAACCGGAAAACGCCTGCACATGGCACTCTCTGCGACGGGTGACGAGCTGTTCCAGGTTCTGCTTGATCCGGATATGCAGGTTCTGCGAACAGCGCTGAAGAATCCCCATCTGCACGAAGATCATCTGCTCACCCTGCTGAAGCGCCGCGACCTTGGCGAGGACCTGCTGAAAGCCATCCACCAGTTCGAAACAACCAAAGGCAGCCATCGGTTGAAAATTGCCCTGGTCAAAAACCCCAATACTCCAGGCCAGATCGCACTCGCATTGCTGCCGCATCTGCATCTTTTCGAACTCGTCGATCTCTGCATGATCCCCGGTGTCACACCGGACCAGAAATTCGCCGCGGAACGGGCCATTCTGCAGAGGCTGCCGACCACAGAACTAGGCAACAAGATGACCCTCGCACGTCGGGCGACAGCTACGGTTGTCGGTGAAATTCTCAAACAGGGTGACGCCAAGCTCGTGGAAATCTGCCTGAACAGCCCGCGTCTGCGTGAGGTGGCTATCCTGCAATTTATCAACGGCGCTCATTCATCGGCAGAGACCATATCGGTGATAGCCAGGCATTCGAAATGGAAACTGCGGCCCAACCTGAGACTTGCCATCCTGAAAAACCGCAGGACACCGACTATCTGGTTCACCCTCTTCCTGCCTCAAATGCGCACTCCGGATGTCCGCAACCTGTTTGTCTCGAAACGTCTCAACCCGGCACAAAAAAAGCTCGTCCAGGACGAGCTTAAAAAACGTGGTATGCGTTAAGCATCATCGGGGCGATGTTGCCGCTGACAACCGTTGCAGAAAAATCCTTTGTCGCTCTGCAGCGAGTAAATGATTGCCGGTGAACGCGAGAGGATCCCGTTAATTTTTTTCTGTCGGGAGATGATTCATGGATACATTTTGGATGACACCCTGCCCGGGGCTCAAACGCACATCATTCTTTACTTTTAAAAGGCGGTACCGGCAAGCTTTTTTCTTCTGCACTTGAGGTTGACAAGGCGATAACTTTGGCCTGTCCCTCCTTTTCAACTTCGTCGATGCGGCTGATCGAATGGTACGGAATCATCAGGCGCTTGACGCTCGAAAACTCGTTTTTCAGCGCTTCCTCGTTGGGATCAACCACGATTGCAGATTTTTCTCCGAACACGATCTCCTCTGCCGCCCGTCTCCTCAGGAGCACCTGCACCCGGTCGAGCAGTTCCTGCCGGGTGAGGAGGTAGCGATCCTCGGTGGGCA
>JAFDBW010000156.1 GCA_019313105.1 Deltaproteobacteria bacterium
ACCGAGGTCCTGACGACCGAGCGCGCCCAGTTGGCCAGTGAAATCCAGCGGGATCTGCAATCGACTCTCAACCAGTATGATATCGGTGTGCGTATCGTTACGGTCAAGTTCCAGGACGTGACGCCGCCCGATCCGGTCAAGGCCGCCTACAACGAGGTCAACGAGTCCGAGCAGCAGAGGGAGAGCCTGATATTCCAGGCACGCGAGCAGTTCAATCGCGAAGTTCCTCGAGCCCGCGGTGAGGCGAAGAAAGTTTTACAGGAAGCAGAAGGCTACGCCGTCGAGAGGGTCAACAAGGCTCGGGGCGAAACCAACCGGTTCCTGGCGTTGCTCACCGAATATCGCAAGGCCCCTTCGGTAACTCGTAGCCGGATTTATCTGGAAACGCTCGAAGAGGTGTTGCCACGACTCGAGGAAATCTATGTGATGGATGACAAAACCGGAGGGTTGCTGCCGTTGCTGCCCCTGCGCAAATCGATGGAAGGGGGGGCCAAATAATGAAAGCACCTGTGATCTTTTTTCTTGTCATCGCACTGGTATTCGTTGGTATCGATGGCCTCTACGTGGTTAACGAGGCGGAGCAGGCAATCGTCACCCAATTCGGCAAGCCGGTTGGTGATGTCATCGGTTCCGGGCTGCATCTGAAAATCCCTTTCGTGCAGAAAGTCACCCGCTTTGAAAAACGTATCCTGAAGTGGGACGGTGACCCGAACCAGATTCCAACCAAGGACAAGCGCTTCATCTGGATCGATACCACGGCGCGCTGGCGAATCAAGGACCCACTTCTTTTCTACACCACGGTTGCCACAGAGCGTGGCGCCATGAGTCGTCTCGACGATATCATCGACTCAGTGGTGCGCGACGCTGTCTCCGGGCGTCTGCTGGTGGAACTGGTCCGCGGCAGTGATTACGAGGCCCAGGAAGGTGGCGGTGAAGAACGTTTTGAGGTGGAAGGGGTGGTGATCGCCAAGGAGAACCTGGTCGGCCGCGAGGAGATCATGGCCGGGATTCTCGACAAGGCACGCGCCAATACTCCTGATTACGGCATCGAACTGCTTGACGTCCAGATCAAGCGCATCAACTACGTCGAACAGGTGCGGACCCGGGTTTACGAGCGCATGATCAACGAACGTAAAAAGGTTGCTGCCCAGTATCGCTCGGAAGGTGAGGGCGAGAAAGCCGACATCCTTGGTCAGATGGAACGTGAGCTCAAGGAGATCAGTTCCGAAGCTTACCGCAAGGTCCTCGAGATTCGTGGCGGCGCAGACGCCGAGGCTGCCGCGATTTACGCCGAGGCATACAATCAGGACAAGGAGTTCTACGCTTTCCTGAGGACTCTCGAATCTTACAAGAAGTCGATCAGGGAGAACGGCCGACTGGTGATCTCCACCGACTCGGACTACTACAAGTACCTGAAGCAGGCCAAGTAGTCCTGACGGGAGAAGATGACTTTGAGTTCTCGTCAAGCACGCCGTGTGTTGCTCGACAGACTGATCACGCAGGATGTCGGGCAATGCACTTTTGATGAACCCCTCTCGGAACACAACAGCTGGCAGATCGGCGGTCCGGCCGATCTCCTGATTGAGCCGGGCAGGGCTGATCAGGTGGCCGCGGTTGCCCGTTTTGTCAATCAATTCCGGATTCCCCTGGTCGTTATCGGCCAGGGGACCAACCTGCTCTTTGACGATGCCGGCCTGCGTGGTGTCGTACTCAAGCTCGGGGAGAATTTCTCCGCAATCAGAATCGAAGATAATCGCATCACCGCCGAGTCCGGTGCCTGGGTTCCTGGCCTCGCGCATAAGGCGATGCAGGCCGGCCTGGCCGGGCTCGAGCATACCATCGGCATCCCCGGTACGATTGGCGGGCTGGTGCTGATGAACGGTGGCAGCCAACGCAAGGGAATCGGTGAGAATGTGCGCCGGGTGGAGGTCGTCAGCCGGGAAGGGGAGTTGCTTGAGTTGAGCCGGGAAGAGTGTGCTTTTTCCTACCGGAGGAGCGCCCTGCAGGGTACCGGAGTCGTGGTGGTGAGAGTCGAACTGGAATGCGAGCGTCAGGAGCCGCGGCAAATCCGTCGCCAGATGCTCGATGACCTGCGTGAGCGGCGACGCAAGTTTCCCCGCAAGGAGCCGAACTGCGGCTCGGTCTTTTTAAGTACCAGCGAAATGCACGCAAGTGTCGGCCCGCCCGGGAAAATTATCGAGGAGGCGGGCCTGAAGGGAGTTCGGATTGGCGATGCCGAGGTTTCGCATCGGCATGCCAATTTCATCGTCAATCACGGCAACGCTTCATCGGCAGATGTCTTGGCCCTGATCTCTCACATCCGGCAAGTCGTCGACAGTCTAATCGGGTTTGAGCTCTGCTGCGAAGTACGATATGTGAGCCCGGAAGGCGTGATCATGCCGGCACACCGGGCCGGCCTCTGAGAGCCCGACCTCTTCCGATTCCTCCTGGAGGAGCCTGCGATGATAAAGCCTGAAATTCTCATTGAAACGCAGGACGTTCGTGTGCGCATCATGACGCTCGAAAGCGGCCAGGCAACGGCATGGCATTATCATACGGAGATCACCGACAGGATGTTCTGCCTGGACGGGCCTGTTGCCGTTGAATACCGGAACCCCGACCAGCGCATAGAGCTTGTCAACGGTCAGTGCTGCGATGTCGCTGTCTAAAGGTTGCACAGGGTTGTCAACGTAACGACGCGTCAGGCCAGCTATCTTCTGGTCCAGGGTGTCGGGCGCTACGACTTTAACGTGGTGGCAGAATGAGGGGCAGGGATTTTGAACGGGGCTTTGGGTTTGACTGTTGATAAAGACCCTGGATCATCGCACTCATCATCAGCGATCACCGTGAAAATATTGTCCTGTCAGTCTAAGCTGATATAGTCATTCAATTCAACAACCCTATTAGGAAAGCCCCAATCCAGAACCGCCGGATGGGGCTTAATTTTTTTAGAAATGGCGCCTTACGAAAAAGCCTTCGATCTTCGCATCAAAGCCTTCCGTGGTATGAGACAGGCGCCCTTCAGAGTAAAGTTTGTCAGTTAATAGCTAAATTAAAATCTTGCAAAATAACCACAAATTATCATTAATATGGGACGAGTAAGAACTGAAATATTCGCATATAGCGGGGCTTTTGCTTGCCATGCAGACTACATTTAAAAGCTTTAGTTTGACATTCATTCTTATCTTCTGCCTCTTGAAGATTGGCCATGCAGTCGAACTGACACCATTTTCAGTTCGAAATCTTTCACCAACAGCCCTTGTGCATGGTCTGGCCATAGCGGAATCATCTAACGTTCTTTCTCCTGGAGCAAAGATGGCTCAAGTCTCCTTTGATCTGGTCAATAATGCCACATCCAATCGGAGTTTGAATGAAGCCATCATTCTCGATGGAGAAACTTACATCGGGACACTCAGCATTCGATATGGTTTGTCAGAGAGACTGCAGGCCGGGATAGATATTCCTTACATTCAGCATGCTAACGGTTTTTTGGATAGTTTTATTTCCGACTGGCATGATTTTTTTGGCCTGCCCAACGGTGACCGCGACAAGTTTCCAGATGATCAATTGAACTACTTCTCCAAGGATGGCAAAGAGGGGTTCAATGTTAACAGCGAGGATGGTGGTTTTGGTGATCTCAGAGCAAACCTTGTTTATGAACTGTTTTCCGGAAAAAAGACCTCTTATGCAATGCAATTTTCAGTTAAAGCGCCAACGGGTAATGCTGAAAAGCTCACAGGCAGTGAGGCTTGGGATACATCTTTGGCGTTGATGACACAATATGCAGACAGCCTCTCATCAGGAAGCTATTCTGTATGGGCCGGGATTGCTGGAAATTACTTAGGGAGTGGTGAGGTTTTGGAAGACAGAGTCAATCATTGGGTGGCAAATGGTTGGCTTGGAGGCGGGTGGAGTCCCTACCATTGGCTTGGCTTAAAAATTCAATTCGATAGTCATTCTGCACTCTATGACAGCCATTTAAAGGAACTGGGCGATCCGGCGCTAATAATGACACTGGGAGGATCTTTCGCGTTAACAGAAACAACAATATTAGATCTTGCTTTCAGTGAAGACCTCAATGTCGATGTTTCTCCAGATATCGCATTTCACCTCAGCCTGAAACACACTTTTTAAATGCCCAAACAGATATTTACTGGATAACCTTCTGTAGCCTTGGAAATCATCCTCCGGAAAGACATCTGCACCTTTTTTTCGAGTTGAGCACGACCCTGCGTGCAGAACGAATATGAGTGCCAAGATCATATTGACTATAGTTAAAAACACACACTCTCATCTATAGAATAATGACAATTCTCTACATTTTAATTCATTACTTAAATCATCATACATATCAATCGCTTGGCGATTTAACACAAAACTAACTTTATATCAGAGTAAATCGCAACGTGATTTTAGCCGTTTATGCTTGCATTACGGGAAAACTATAGTTTTTCTAAAGTTGTCTGGCATATATCATGCTTTAATCCTGTAAGTTATTGATAGATGACAGTGCGTCTAGGTGCTGTAATCTTTCTCTAATTATCAGCGCTGGTGTTGTAATACCTAGTTTTAGACTTATCATTGTATTCAGTCCTGATTTATCAAAGTTTTGGGCATAAAAGTTTAGTAAACGCTAGCAGCTAGATATGATTTTGCAGATTTGTCACCTTGAATTTGATACATGGTTTTGTGAGGTTGAAAAGCATCTTCGGGAGGTTTTATGCGAAGTTTCGTCTTATGTCACGGGTTATGCTTTGCTTTCATTCTAGTTTTGTTACTTTCCCCCGTCTGTTCTTTAAGTGCAGAGATTCAAGTTAACTCCGACACGATCCTCAGGCTTTTTGAACGGGACACGAGTACGGATGAAGACGCCACGGTGCTTCCCGGATACCAATACCTCCAGATCGACGCCGGCCAACTGGAGGACTACGGGCTTTCCTTTCACCTCTATGGTTGGGGGCGAGCCGACTTAGCCGACAACGACTATTATGAGGACCAGACAGCAGGAGAACTTCTTTACGGCTACCTGGAGTATCGCCAGGATGCCAACAGCTTGAATGCCAAGCTCGGACGTTTTCAGGTCTTTGAGGGCGTGGCGAACGATGCTGTCGACGGCCTTTACCTGGGCAGTGCCCTGGGCGACTATTTCGATGTGTCTCTCTATGGTGGACAGCCGGGAGCGCTTGATTCGGAGCAGGGTCGCAGCGGCGACAGCATCTTCGGCGGGCGCCTGGCTCACCACTTAGGCGCACATTACGAAGTTGGCCTTTCTTACAAATCAATTGAGAATGACAATGAGACCGCCGAGGAGATGCTCGGCGTCGATATGTCGGTGTTCCTGCCTGCAAACTTAAGCCTGTACGGCTTTTCCAAATACAACAAAGAAACGGAGGGCTGGGCAGAGCATTCCTATGAGCTGCGCATCCCGGTCGGCAATGTTCTCTTCAAACCCTATTACCAACATTTTTCCTACGAGGACTATTTCGCAACCGGCGCCAATGCCGTCAACCCGTTCAGCTTTCTGGCCCAGTTTGACGAGGAGATGACGGCCTACGGTGTTGATGCCCTCTGGCAACTCGACGACGCCTGGACCCTCGGCGCCAAGGCCAAGTTTTTCAGCTACGACGAGCTCGACAATGCCGAGACCTACAGCATCCTGGCCACCTGGCAGGGCGAAGGGCTGACCCAGTACGGCGGCGAAATCGGCCATACGTCGGCAAACGACACAGCCAAAAACGATTACACCCTGGTGAGGCTGTACGGCTACTGTGATGGGATGGCCGATCGGTTCTGGCTCGATTTCTTCAGCGCTGACATGCTTCTGGCTTACTACGATGAGGAGATTTACGGCGAGGACAGCTCCCTGTTCGTGTCTCTCGCTGGTGGCAAACGCTTCATGGACGACGCCCTGTCGATCACACTCTCGGGTGACTACAGTCAGGACCCGTATTTCGACAATGATCTTCGCGGCATGGTGACCATGTCTTACAGCTACGACAAACGATAACGGCTTCCCGGTTCTGACAGGAGAGAGACTATGTTGAAGAAGAATTTCCTTTCGATGCTGACTTTGCTGGCAATCGTGCTGCTGGTGGCGGCCTGTGCCGGTCTGCAGAGCAATTCGACACGGTTAGCCAAACATCCTACGGTGGCCGAACTCGAAACTATGCCGAAGAATTGTCTTGATTGCCATGAACGCGGTGAAGCGCTGAACTACGAGCGTTATGTGCACACGGCAGACTTCGGCAAGAGTCATCGTCCTGAGGCGACACAGGGTGAAGCAATCTGTGCGATGTGCCACCAGACCAGTTTTTGCAACGACTGCCACGCGACGCGGGTTGAACTGAAACCATCGCTGAAGAACCAGTCCGACACCTATCGCTCTATGCCGCACCGTGGTGACTATCTCAGTCGCCATCGCATCGATGGTCGGGTCGATCCGACGTCCTGTTTCCGTTGTCATGGTAATCCGAAGTCGGCAAAAGGCTGTGCGTCTTGTCACGGCTAAAAGATATGGAGGCAAGAATGAAACGGACCGTAATCCTGCTATGCCTGGTTCTCCCGGTTGCTTTTCTCTCCGGATGTTCGGACGGCAGCTCAGATGCACCTGCTGTCAATGAGGCTCATCCTTCGAACTGGCTGTCCTCTCATGGGCCTGAAGCCAATGCGGATTTACGAGGCTGCCAGGGATGTCATGGTATCGATTTTGATGGCAGCGGTGATGCGCTCAGTTGCTACGATTGTCACCTTACGGGCCCGCCGTTCGGGACCCATCCTCTTGGGTGGGATGATGTTCAGCAGGATCACCAGGGGTTCCCAGACAACTATAGCTGGACCGGTTGTGCTACTGACGATTGCCACGGTCCCACGCTGCAGGGCGGGACGGCTGGCCCGAGCTGTTTTAACGACTCGGCCCAATGCCATGTTGATACAACATACCCGCCGGCAACTCATCCAGAGTCCTATACCAGCCCAAGTGCTCACGGGCTTGCCGGAAAAGACGACCTGGTTTACTGTCAGAACTGTCATGGCCGCCCTCTGAATGACTTTTTGGGCGGTTACGTTGCAGGCCTGCTTTCTGGAGCCGTGCCGGAGATCAACGACAATGGTAACTGCTCCCAATGTCATCCGGACGCGACCTCCCATCCGACCAACTGGACGCGATTTTCCAATTCAAGAGACCGGACGCATGCGTCTGCAGGCAACCTGGCGACCGCCTGCGACATCTGCCATAACCTGACGACCGATACGACGCCGGGGAACAACACCCCAGGGGCCTTTCCCGGAGCCCCCAGTTGTTTCTCCACCGATTACACCAATTCCAACGGGATCACCTCGAACTGTCATCCCAACGGTCCCGGTGCTTTCCATGATGTCGGCCAGGACTGGCTGTCGACTGGCCATGTGGGGCCGGCGATTGCCAACAACCCCGACTGCTTTGGCTGTCATACCCAGACGGCGGGCGGAGGCGGCACTGATCCCGCCTGCCAGGATTGTCATACTGCTGGCGACCCGCTGACGGTCACCAATTGTACCTCCTGCCATAACGTGCCGCCGGACAGCCAGCCTCCACAGGGAGATAATCAGCCCAACCTGCAAGGAGCGCATCTGGCCCATGTCGACTTCACCCCGACCACGATAGATTGTAGCGCCTGCCATGAGAGCGGCGGCACGGGCAGCCCGAGTCATTATGACCGCGTGGATCAGACGACCCCGGATTACCCGGCTGAAGTTGATTTCCTGCTGATCTACCAAGCCAAGACCGGTGGTAATACAGGCTATAACGCCATCGACCAGACGTGTGACAACATCTCCTGCCATGGTGGTCAGACAACCCCGGACTGGACTGCGGGAATAATTAACCTAGCCAGCGACTGTACCTCATGTCACCAACTGGCGAGCGTGTCGGATCAGTACAACAGTTACAGTTCGGGTGGTCACGGCAGCCACGCCGAAACCAATGGCTACGCTGACGACTTGGGGTACAATCCGACCTGTTCCGCTTGTCATGATGCCGCGGAATTAGCTGCCAGCGGCCATTTCGATTATCTCGATACGGCTGTTGTTGAGGGTGACCCGGTGGCGACATTGCTGGGGGACCTGAACTACGACAATACCACTGACCCTGACAATCCAACCTGCACGAATAACGCCGCGGAATGCCATGGCGGAGAAATACGCACCTGGGGCGGCGCGGGGGCACCTCATCCCACAGACGGTACCTATCGATCGGGTAGGGCGCATGGCTCAGATGCCAAGCTCAACCTGGCCAATTGTCAGAGTTGTCATGCCACCCCTCCCACTGATGGTGAGAACCCGAAGTTCACGGTGGATATCATTCAGAACAAGGGAGACGAGCGTGAGCCATCGGCCACATGTTGTATGAAGTGCCACAATACGGACACGGCCCATCCCTCTGCCCAGGGAGCGACGGAGGATGTCCGCTGGTACGATTCCGTGGATGGCTCGTATATAACACACAGCAATGCGGCCGGTAATGTTGAAGTGGCTATTCAGGGCACCTGTGGATTGTGCCATCCAGGTCTGGGGGGAACGGGAACTGTCGGCTTCGATTGTCTCTACTGCCATGTGACCGATCCTGCCGGGGATGCTGTCGGTACCTGTACGTCCTGTCACAATAAGCCTCCGTCCGGGAATAGGGCGCCGAATCGCCAAGGCAGCCATAACTTAGGTGATCACAAAGAGGCATGCAGTGTCTGTCACACCAATGATGGGCCGGACGGGACAAGTGATGCCGCTAGACATTTCACCTTCCCCACCGGCGCCCAGATTTTCGGTCGAGCCAACCTGCTCTCGGCACCGGATATTGGATCGACGACTATGAAAATTGATTTTACGACTAATGCTCCAAA
>JAFDBW010000157.1 GCA_019313105.1 Deltaproteobacteria bacterium
AGATGTACAGGACGCAGAAACCGACGAAGATGATTCCCCAGGCCACGGTGGCGATCTTCTTGTCATACATGCGGCCGTAGATCTTCGGCAGCCAGTAATGCATGGCGGCGAAAAACGCCATGCCGGTGCCACCGAACATGACGAAGTGGAAATGGCCGACCACGAAATAGGTATAGTGCACGTGCACATCTGTTGCTGCCGCGCCCAGCACGAGACCGGTCAAACCGCCGATGGTGAAGAGCAGGATGAAGGAGAGCGCGTACAGCAGCGGCGGGTCGAGCAGGATTGAGCCCTGGTACATGGTCGCCAGCCAGTTAAAGACCTTGATCGCCGACGGGATGGCGACGATAAAGGTTAAAAACGAGAAGACCAGTACGGCCATATCGCTCATGCCGCTGGTGTACATGTGGTGCGCCCAGACCAGGGAGCCGGCAAAGGCGATGGCAATACTTGAAACGACGATCGCCTTGTAACCGAAAGCCGGCTTGCGGGCAAACACGGGGATAATATCGGAGACCACCCCCATGCCGGGCAGGACCATGATGTAGACCGCAGGGTGTGAGTAGATCCAGAACAGGTGCTGGAACATGATCGGATCGCCGCCCTGGGTTGGATCAAACAGGCCGGTGCCAATCACCCGCTCGGCGAAAAGCAGGGCGACGGTGATACCGATCACCGGGGTGGCGAGGACCTGGATCCAGGCCGTGGCATAGAGCGACCATGTGAAGAGCGGGATGCGCATCCAGGTCATCCCCTCGGCGCGGAGCCTGTGGATGGTGGTAACGAAGTTCAACCCGGTCAGAATCGATGAGAAACCGAGAACAAATACTGCCATCGCAGCCAGCGACACGTTGGTACTGGTCTGGGCGGAAAAGGGTACGTAGAAGGTCCAGCCGGTATCTGGTGGCCCGCCGCCGGTAAAGAGCGAAGTCACCGCCATCAGGGCGCCGATGACGTAGAGATACCAGGAGAAGAGGTTGAGCTTTGGAAAGACGACGTCGCGAGCGCCGATCTGGATCGGCATGATCAGGTTGCCGAAGGCCGCCGGGATACCGGGGATGATGAAAAGGAAGATCATGATCACGCCGTGCAAAGTGAAGGCGGCGTTGTAGGTCTGGGGCCCCATGATCGTTTCTCCCGGGGCAAAAAGCTCCAGTCGGATCAAAAGTCCGAGAATGGCCCCGACACAAAAGAAGGTGACGATGCACCAGAAATACAGCAGGCCGATGCGCTTGTGATCGGTTGTTAACAGCCAACCTAAAATGCCGGGATAGTTGCCTTCATCGAAAAAGCCGCGGTTGCTGGTTGCCGTGGCAGTTACATCACTCATAAGTTCTTATCCTTCGCCGCGTTGGTTTTCTTGTTGGGTCTCTTGCCGCCGAATATCAGGAAGGTGGCAAAAATCGCCAGGGTTGTCAGAATGGCTGTTGCCGAGACGCGCAAGATGTTGAATACATAAGTCTTCTGCTCCGGGTCGAAGCTAAAGCAGTACTGTACAATTTTACGGATCGTGGTGCCTACATGTCCCTCCTTGGCTTCGTAGAGAGCCAGGGTCAAATCCTTCGGGACCACGTGGGTGCCGTGCAGGTAGCGCACGATCATGCCATCCGGGGAGACCACGAAAAACACGACTGGATGCAGGAACTCGGTCCCGACCTTCTGGAAGCGGTAGCCGGCGGCATCAGTGAGCTTGTGTATGGTCTCAAGGTCGCCGGTCAGAAAACGCCAGGCTTGATCCGGATACTGGTTTTTCATCGCCGCATAGTAGGTGTTGCGGCTACGCTCGGCCAGTTCTGGTTTCTCATTTTCGTCGAAGCTGAACGAGATCACCTGATAGTCTTCGCCGGCCTTGAGTTTGAGGCCCGGCAACACGCGGGCCAGGTCGCCCTGCAGGAAATGGCAGACGTTGGGACAGCGGTAATAAACCGGTGCGATTATCGTCGGCATGGTGACCAGTTCAGCCAGTTTGACCTGTTCGCCCTGTTCATCGTAAAAGGTCAGGTCGAGGGGGATGTAGGTGCCGAGCTTTTCATCGAGGCCGACCTTGGCTGCGCCGTCCTCGTCCATTACCGGATGCTCATGCCCTGCCGCCTCATCGCTCACCGCGGCATGGCCCTTGTGATCCATACCGCTCATGTCGTCAGCTGCCTTCTGGCCCTCGGTCATTTCAGACGGTTCGTTATGTCTGTACTGCGGAACGGCAGCAAGCGCCGGGATGTAGAACAGGAGAAGGGAGACAGACAGGATGCAGACGACTGCTGGAAATTTTTTTGCACACCACCATCTGCCAACGGTTTTTAGCATAGTCGTAGGTTTCTGTAAGGTTCGAGAATTCATAAGTGGATAATCTTGGTAATAATATCAACTTTGGGAAATTTTGCAATTGGTTCTCATACGTTGCGCGGATTGCGAAGACCAGGGTCTTCTGGTAGCATGTGAAGCCGGAAGCGAAGGAGAAGGCCATGGATGAATTGACTGCACGGATCATTGAACTCGAGATTCGCTATACTCACCAGAATCAACTGATTGAGGAGCTGAACTCGGAATTGACAACGGCGAACAACCGGATTGACCGGCTCGAGCGTGAAGTGGGTGGCTTGCGCGAAATGCTTGGCAGCATGGGTCCAGAGCTTACCCAGTCTCCCGGTGAATAATCATGACTGACGATCTCAAACGCATTTTCCTAGAAGCATGCGTCCTGATCGCTTTTGGTGCGCTGTTCGGCCTGACCATGAACCACCAGCTGGTTCTCGACGCATTTGCCGGCCGCCTGGTGCCCCAGCGTCCGGCAATCAATCTGGAACAGGAACTTCAGCAGGACATTACGATGGCCCTGCCGATGCCGGTTCTGCTTGAAGAGCTCCAGCAGCTTCTGACCGATGGCGGGTTGCTTGTCGATGCCCGCGATCCGGAGCTGTTCGCGGCAGGGCATATCGAGGGGGCGGTCTCCCTGCCTCTGGCTGACATCGATGACGTCCTCCCTGACTTTATCGCCCGTACCGAAAAAGAACGGGTTGTCGTGGCCTATTGCAGCGGCTTCGGCTGTCCCGATTCCTTCGACCTTGGCATGCGGTTGATCGAGGAAGGCTTCAGCGATGTCCGGGTATTTGAAGGCGGCTACCCGGAATGGCGGGATGCCGGGCTTGCGGTCGCGGGAGAGGAGCAGTGAATCGGTTTCAATGGTTCTTATACCAT
>JAFDBW010000158.1 GCA_019313105.1 Deltaproteobacteria bacterium
AGACGCGCACCCTGCTCCGCATTATCAGAGGGCTGGTTTTGCAGGGTTATGAAGAAGTCCGCCATGCGCCCGGCGTCATATCCGGAGCGGGAGGCATATTCGACACCGAGCGCATCGGCCTCGCGTTCGTCGTCCCGACTGAACTTGAGAAAGAGCAGCCCGGCGCCGGCCTCCATAATCGGACCAAGCATGTCGCCATACCCGCCCATAAACTGCTGACCAAGACCCAGGCCTATATTCGCCAGCATCATTTTACTATATTGCTGGGCAGAATGTCTGGCTGTGACATGACCGATTTCATGGCCAAGGATGCCTGCCAGCTCCGCCTCGTCATTGACTGCGGCCAACAGACCGCGAGTTACGTAGATATAGCCGCCTGGAGCGGCAAACGCGTTGACCACCGGCGAGTCCATGACCTTGAACTGCCAGTCCAGACTGGGCCGGTGGGAAATCCTTGCTATCGATTGCCCCATACCCTGCAGGTAATTCTGCAAACCGGCATCCTGGTAGACGCCGTACTGCTCGATCACCGACTGGTCGGTCTGGCTGCCAAGCCGGGATTCATCCTGCTCGCTGAGCAACATCAGCTGCTGCTGGCCGGTAACCGGATTAACGGCACACCCGGCCGCCGACAGCAGGCCGCACAGGACCAGTCCCTGAAGGACAAAACCTTTAAATGTCATCGCTGAGCCTCGCACAGTAGGATTTTACAAGCTTACTAAAAGATGGCCTCAACTGACAAACAATTAAACAGGTCCAGGTCATGGGAAAAGCGGATCATAATCTTGTCACAAAAAGCTATCTTCCCCTCCGTCCCGGCACGAAAAGGCTTTAGAATTGACTAATTTCAATGAGTTTGGTAGCGTGTTTCGCAAATTTAACTGAGGCCTGAAATGTCAAAACCACGAATTCTGATTGTTGATGACGAGATGTTCTTCAGACATCTGTTTACCGAAATCCTTTCGGAAGGCGCTCTGTATGAAATCGAAGCTGTTGATTCAGGCAAAAAAGCTCTTGACTACCTGACCCGCAGACAAGTTGACGTCATTCTGGCTGATATGGTGATGCCTGAAATCTGCGGCCTGGAGCTCATTCGCCGTACCCGCCACTTTAACCCGGCTCCGGACATCATTCTGGCGACTGGTAACGCCACGGTGGAGACTGCGATTGAGGCTTTGAAAGGCGGCGCGCGTGATTACCTGCTTAAGCCATGCAACCCGGAGCAGTTGCGACATACGGTCAAAAGCTGCGTCGAACAACGTCGCTTGCTGATCGAAAACAGTCACCTGCACAGCCAGATTCGCCTCTACCAAAGAGGCCAGCAACTTTCCGTTCAACTGAATGTCGATACGCTATTCCAGGGCGCCATGAGCACTTTGTTGAACGAACTGGGAAGCGACCGCGGTCTGGCCTTTCTTGCCAGCCGGGAATCCATCAGCCATATCTGCACCACCGGCTTCGCTGATGCTCAGGCAGAGCAATTAGCCGGTTTACTGGTTGAACACACCGCTGTCATGACTCAGGCGACCATCTTGAAAACGACCGATTGCCCCGAAATCAAGAAAGAGTTTGCCGATCTTGATGCCATGTGGATCTTTCCGATGAATACGGAGAACCAGGAGCATGGAGCACTGGTCCTCTGCAATCCCAGCAACTCCGAGATGCCAGAAAAGTTGCCAATTGAGAATCTGTCGTTCCTTGCCGAGCAAATCGCAATCGGCTTTAATAATGCGTGCCAGTTCCGTGGCGCTCGTGAATTAATTTACACGGACGATCTGACAGGCCTCTATAATCATCGCTACCTACATATCGCCCTGGAGCAGGAAATCAATCGCTCGGAACGTTATGGGCTGGAGTTTTCACTCGCCTTCATCGATCTCGACCTGTTCAAGGGCATCAACGATGTGCATGGCCACTTGACCGGCAGCGACGTTTTGCGCCAGGTGGGTAATCTGTTGCGCGAGTGCGTCCGCGACGCCGATATGCTGTTCCGTTATGGTGGCGATGAATTTACCGCTCTGCTGGTGGAAACCGACACACGAAGCTCCAAGATTGTTGCCGAACGTATTCGGTCCAGAATCGAGAGTTTTGACTTCTCCATTGGTCAAGACAATACCAGCCGACTGACGGCGACAGTCGGTCACGCCACCTACCCGATTCACGCTACCACCAAGGACGAGATGATAGAGTTGGCAGACAAGGCCATGTATATGGGCAAGCACGATCGGAACGTCTCTCGGAGCGCCTCGGAGGTTCGTGACACATAATCCAGAAGGCCTTGGCGGCCTTGGTCCCGGGCGGTCCACTCTCATCTTCCTGCCAAACCCACCTGATCAAGAGGAAAAACATCGTCACAGCCGTTTACCGGGTTGACGGGCGGCCCAAGAACAAGTAAAAAGCCCTACGCAAGGAAATTCAACTGTATTCAATAACCAGTATTTAGTAGTCAGGATAGGGACTTTTTGTGGCACATTCCTGATCCTTGATACTGCATTCTGGATACCCAAAGATTCGGAGTTGCAAAAGTGAGCATTACCGGCATCAAGGGCATGAACGATATCCTGCCCGGTGACATCGAAACCTGGCAACACCTGGAAGAGCAGGCCCGCAAGGTCTTCGGTGCTTTCGGTTACCGCGAAATCCGTGTTCCGGTCGCTGAAAAAACCGAACTCTTCTGCCGTTCGATCGGTGAAACGACCGATATCGTTGAGAAGGAGATGTATACCTTTACCGACAAGGGTGGCACTTCCATGACCTTGCGTCCGGAAGGGACAGCTCCGGTGATGCGCGCCTTCATCCAGCACAAGCTGCATGCCCTGGACCCGATTTCCAAGCTCTATTATATCGGCCCGATGTTCCGTCACGAACGACCGCAAAAAGGTCGTTACCGCCAGTTTCATCAGATCGGCGCAGAAGTTATCGGGATTGACGATCCGAAAATCGACGCCCAGGTACTGGCCATGCTCAGCCATTATTTTATGACGACGAAGATCCCGGATGTATCACTGCAGATCAATTCCCTCGGCTGCCCTGGTTGCCGGCCAACTTACCGTGAAGCACTGATCGACTTTCTCGAACAGCGGCTGTCGTGCCTCTGCGCCGACTGCCAGCGTCGCTACACAAGCAACCCGCTACGTGTCCTCGATTGCAAGGTCCCCGGCTGTAAGGAAGTGACGATCGATGCACCGGCGATGCTGGACAACCTCTGTATTGGCTGTGAGGCACACTTTACCCAGGTTAAGAACCATCTCGACGCCCTGGAGGTCGATTACACAGTCAATCCGCGCATGGTTAGGGGGCTCGACTATTATACCAGGACAACTTTCGAGATGGTCACAGGAAGCCTTGGAGCTCAGAATGCTGTCGCTGCCGGTGGCCGTTACGACGGCCTGATCCGTGACCTGGGCGGCCCGGAACTTCCCGGCATCGGTTTTGCCATCGGCCTGGAACGCCTGGCCCTGATGCTCGGTGAACAAAGCGTCCTACCACCCAGGCCTGAACTGTTTATCGCAACTCTCGGTGAAGCAGCAACCAATGCCGGGTTCTCCATGCTGACGCGCCTGCAGCGCCGGGGCATCCCGGTTGAAATGGAATACACCGGCAAAAGCCTGAAGGCCCAACTGCGGCGCGCCGACAAAATCAAAGCCAAGAGGGTTCTGATCATCGGCGAAGACGAACTGCAGCGTGGCATGTCACAGTTGCGTTACATGGATGAAAGCCGCCAGGAAGAAGTTGAACTGGACAGTCTCGAAAGCCTCCTCAGCAAAGAGATTGATGGTGCTTGACGCCCTGAACAGGCATCGATATAATGCTCGCTTGTCCTGTCGGAAACGCTTCTACAGAAAAGCGAAATAATCAATATTTATAAGGAGTTACTCCCTTGAGCGAGATACTCGGAGACTGGAAAAGAAGTCATTACTGCGGCGACCTGAGCAAACAAGATATCGGCAGGGAAGTTTGCCTGATGGGCTGGG
This sequence comes from Deltaproteobacteria bacterium, assembly GCA_019313105.1. GTDB lineage: Bacteria > Desulfobacterota > Desulfuromonadia > Desulfuromonadales > BM103 > JAFDBW01. The sequence goes on from JAFDBW010000158.1 coordinate 3,975, forward strand.
TGCATCGCCGTCGTGACCATGGCGGCCTGATTTTTATCGACCTGCGCGATCGTACCGGCATCGCCCAACTGGCTCTCGACCCGGATCGCGACCCTCAATCCCACGCCAAAGCAGAAGCCGTACGCAATGAATTTGTCGTCGCAGCGATCGGCACCGTTTCACCCCGCCCTGAGGGCACAGTCAACCCGAAGATGAAAACCGGTGAGGTTGAAATCGAAGTCAGCGAATTGCGCATCCTCAATGTCGCCAAGACGCCGCCTTTCATGCTCGATGAATACACCGAGGTTGCCGAGAACCCGAGACTCAAATACCGTTACCTGGACCTGCGTCGTGATTCGATTCAACAGAATATCGTGATGCGCCACCAGGTTGCCCAGACTACCCGCAAATATCTCTCGGATCATAGTTTTCTGGAAATCGAGACGCCGATGCTGACCAAGAGTACTCCGGAAGGCGCTCGCGACTACCTAGTACCGAGCCGTGTCAACCCGGGTAATTTCTACGCGTTGCCACAATCGCCGCAGATTTTCAAGCAGCTCCTGATGGTCTCCGGCTACGATCGCTACTTTCAGATCACCCGCTGCTTCCGTGACGAGGATCTGCGCGCCGACCGACAACCCGAGTTCACCCAGATCGACTGCGAGCTCTCGTTCGTCGACAAAGACGACGTCATGACTGTCATGGAAGGGATGATCGCGGCCATTTTCAAGAGTTCGCTCGATGTGGAGCTGAGCGTGCCGATGCCACGCCTGAGCTATGCCGAGGTCATGGATCGCTATGGTGTCGATAACCCCGACCTGCGTTTCGAGATGGAGCTGGTCAACCTGACCGAGATCGTCAGGGGTTGCGGGTTCAAGGTCTTCGCCAGCGTCGCTGAAAACGGTGGACTGGTCAAGGCCATGAACGTCAAGGGCTGCGCCACTTTCTCTCGCAAGGAACTCGACGACCTGACCGATTTCGCTGCGATTTACGGAGCCAAGGGAATGGCCTGGGTCAAGATCCTGGAAGATGGTAGCTGGCAGTCTCCGATCGCCAAATTCTTCACCGATGAAGAACTCGCGCAGATTGGCTTCGCTATTGATGCGAAACCGGGTGATCTGTTGCTGTTTGGTGCAGACACGCCCGCAATTGCCAACGAATCCCTTGGGCGC
>JAFDBW010000159.1 GCA_019313105.1 Deltaproteobacteria bacterium
AAGTCTGGCTGAACTTTGTCAGCAGCCAGAGAGCTCCTGGAAAGCAAATCAGTTTTCTCTAGAAAGCAAACTCCGGACCCTTATCCGACTTCTCCTTGTCTTGAGGAGGAGCGTCGTCGGGAATGGCCTCGCTGTCTACGCTGAAAGGCTGGTCGAGGCTGATCTCCTGCTTGCCGCTGACGAGGGGAACGCTTTCAGGCGTTTCACCGCTCTGGTCCTCTTCTTCATCAAGAAAGTCGAAACCGAAGTCGACGGATTCGTTATCTGTCGTGTCAAAGGTCTCGAGACTTTCCTCGTCAACGGTCTCCGGCGGTGCTGATGGAATTGCTTCTACGGCGGCCACGAAGCCGCGCAAGTTGTATTTTTCCTTGTGTTCAATAAGGCCTTGGCCGCATTTCTTGCAGCTGTCCAGGTGCTCAAAGCTATGGTATCCGCATTTGGGGCACTTCATGGCTTCTCCTCATGCTGATTGAGTTCTTCGTTGACCGGGGCCTGCCGCCAGTCGCCATAAATGTACTGCAATATGGCGGTCGCTGCCAAGCCCGCAGTTTCAGTGCGCAGAATTCTCGGCCCGAGATGCACGGCCTGGAACCCGGCTCCTGAAATGTGCTTGATTTCCTGGTCGGTAAAACCGCCCTCCGGTCCGACCAGCAGCGTGACGCCGGTGGGCGGCTCTTCAGGCAATGCCACGGCAAGTGGCACGGAACCCGCCTCCCAAAGCACAAGCTTGAGGTCGTCGGTCTCCCCGCTGATAACTTCCGTCAGTTTTTGTACCGACCTCACTTCAGGCAGAAAGCTGCGGCGGCACTGCCTGGCGGCTTCGGTCGCTATGCGCGACCAGCGCTGTTCGCGCTTGACCATGCGCGCAACATTGACTTGCGGTACCGTATTGTCAGTCTCGACCGGCTGGAAGCAGCGCATTCCGAGTTCGGTGCCCTTCTGCAAAATCAGGTCAAACTTGTCAGCTTTCGGCATGCCCTGTATCAGGCTGATCGGCAAGGTCCACTCTTCATCCCGCCAACGTCGAAGCACCCGTGCGGAGGCTTCCCGTTTACTGATCGCCTGCAGTTCAACTTCGCAGCACAGGCCCTGGCCGTCGAGCAGGGTCAGGACGCTGCCGAGCCTGGTGCGCAGTACGTTATGCAAGTGGTGATGGACATCGCCACTGATGGTCACCTGGTCGCCCAGCAGGCTTTCAGGTGCAACAAAAAAACGTAGAAGCTCACGCATAGCTCTGATAGACGATGCAGGTCCAGTCGTCGCGGTGGTTGGTGGCGAGCAGAGTCAGGGGGAAGTGGGCAAAGCCTTTGACAACCGACTGCTCCTGCTCAATCAGGATTCCGGACAGGACCAGGCGCCCGATTCCGGGAGTGAGGTGTGCAACCAACTGATCGGCGAGACGCAGGTTCTCGGCGGCGAGGATGTTGGCCAGGACCAGGTCGTATGTTCCGGCAATCTCCCCAAGTGCAGCGTCGGTCACCGCTACGATGTGCTCGAGCCGGTTGTCAGAAACGTTGTTCCGGGCGATCTGGCATGCGTCATTATCGATGTCAGTGGCAATCACCTGCCGGGCACCGAGCGCCGCCCCTGCCATGGCCAGGATCCCGGAGCCTGTGCCGACGTCGAGAATCTTTTGTGGCGGCTGTTCGCTCGCAAAGTGTTCCGCCAGCGCATCCAGGCAAAGGCTGGTCGTGGCATGGGTCCCGGTGCCAAAAGCCTGGCCCGGGTCAAGGGTGAGAGCCACCTCGTCGCCGATGGGCAGCCAGTCTATCCAGGAGGGATGAATGACGAGTCGGCGGCCAACCCTGAATGGCGGGAAGTGCTGTTGCCAGTCACTCGCCCAGTCGTGGTCTGCCAACTCGCGGGACTCGAGACGCACCCTGGCCAGCTCCGGATACATACCCGCCAATTCTGAGAGGGCCTTTTGTACGGTTCCCAGCAGCTCATCGACCTGCTCCGGATAAATGAAATAGGCTTTCATGATCGCATCGTTGGCAAGGCTCTCCGGTGCCGGGACAACGAAGGTGTCAAGTTTTGTCTCGGCTGCTGTAACACCTGTGCAGTCGATTTCCATCAGTTTTTGTGACACCAGGTCGACGGCCTCATCCGGTACGGCGAGCTGAATCTCCAGCCATTTTCTATTCATGGTGGTTGTTTAGCGAAGTTTCAGGGGCATTGCAACAGAAATTCTTGACCTGTCTGAGCAGGGTCTGAAATAATGACCTGTGACTTAATGAGTTTCGTCGCATATATCAAATATAATGATCTATGTGCGATGCATTAATGTGCCAGAAGTTGCTGATTTGCCAAGCAAACTCAAATTTTTATCTGTTTTTGATGTTTGCTTTTTCATTAGACTCTGTTAGACTTCATCCGTATTTTCATGAGGATTTTCAATGTCTGCTGCCACCCAAGTTATCTATCTGCTTTCCGATGCGACCGGTGAGACCGCGGAAAAAATGGTCATGGCAGCTCTGACGCAGTTTCGTGACAAGCCGGTCCGTCTGAAACGGGTTAACAACGTCCGGACCAAGAATCAGGTGTACGAATCCCTGGACGAAGCACTCGATCAGCAGGCCCTTGTGGTTTTCACTATTGTTAATCGCGACTTGGCCCAGCTGGTTCATGATGAGTGCGACAGCCTCGGCCTTGTCAGCATCGATCTGCTGACCCCACTGTTGATGAAGGTGGCACACTGCCTTGGACGGTCACCGAAAGAAACGCCCGGTCTGCTGCATGGTATCGATGAAGCTTACTTCAGACGTATCGAAGCGATTGAATTTACCGTCAAGCATGATGATGGTCAGGAACCTCGCAATCTCTACCAGGCTGACATCGTTCTGGTCGGGATCTCACGTACCAGCAAGACCCCCCTTTCCATCTACCTGGCTCACCGAGGGTGGAAAGTGGCTAATGTCCCACTGGTGAAAGGGATCGATCCACCGCCGCAACTGTTTGAAGTAGACCCGAAAAGGATCGCTGCCCTGGTGATCGATCCGCAGAGACTGGTCGAAGTGCGCGCCTCGCGGTTGCGTAACCTCGGCCAGGACCCGAAGGCGGCTTACGCCGATTATGAAGAGATCGAAGAGGAGTTGAAACACGCGAAGAGATTTTTCCGCCAGCACCCTTGGGCGGTGATTGATGTCTCCAGCAAGGCTGTTGAAGAGACCGCCAACGAAGTGCTGGTTCGCCTGGGGCTCAAATAGTTGCCGGGCCATTTATAACCGATGCCGGTTCTGTTTATGAGCCGCTGAGAATCGATACTTAGGATTTTAAAGGGCGAGAAGCCTACTAGGAAAAGGAGCTAACATCATGCATATTCTGGTTGTGGAAGATGAGCAGAAAGTTGCCAGTTTTATTCAACGTGGTCTTGAAGGGGAGGGCTTTACTGTTGATGTCGCCAACGATGGTGAGTCGGGTGTCGAGCTTGGTTCCAAGAACAACTACGACCTGATCCTGATGGACATCATGCTACCCAAGATGGACGGCCTTGAGGCGGTCAAGGCCTTGCGCGCCAATGACGTGACATCACCTGTCCTCTGCCTGACGGCCAAAGACACGGTCGAGGATATCGTCGCCGGCCTGGATGTTGGCAGTGATGACTACCTCACCAAGCCTTTTGCCTTTGCCGAACTTCTGGCCCGGGTCCGGTCCCTGGTGCGCCGGGGCACCCAGGAACGCGGCGCGGAAATAACTTATGCTGATCTACGGCTTGACCCGGTCGCTCACAAGGTCTGGCGCGGTGACAGTGAAATTGACCTGACTGCCAAGGAATATGCCCTGCTCGAATTCTTTATGCGGAATCCGGAAACCACTTTGACGCGGACAATGATTGCCGAGCATGTCTGGGATTATACCTTTGATTCGTTTACCAACATTATTGATGTTTATGTCAATTACCTGCGCAAGAAGGTTGACCGTGACCACGCCAAGAAACTGATTCATACCGTCCGCGGAATCGGTTACGTCCTCAAGGAAGACTAGATTGACTGTTTCACCTATCAGGTCGATCCGGGTCCGACTTACGTTCTGGTACGCAATGACACTGGCTGTCATACTGGCAGTCAGTGCTCTTTTTTCGTACCATTACTTTTCCCACAATCTGCGTCAGCAGGTTGACCAGCAGATTCGGGAAATCGCGCGCACCCTTG
>JAFDBW010000160.1 GCA_019313105.1 Deltaproteobacteria bacterium
CAATCTGCTATGGTGAGGATCTCAATTCTCAACTTTTAAGAATAAACACTAAATTACAATAACTTATAAACCAGAGAAAAAAAATCCTCCAGGTTGCTATTCTTCCCGGGCCTAACCCTTTGACTCTTTTCAACGCATCCAGAGAGCCAAAGTCGCCATTTTTTTGACGGTCAATATGGATTTTTTCGGGCAGTTTCTTACCGATTCCCGGCAGCGCCACCCAATCGGACCTGTTCATCCGGTCAGGGTGCAAAGTAATGCCCAAAGCAATTCCCTTCCCGGCTGACATCCATCCTCGCTGGACAATCTCAATTTTCTGATCTTTTTTGGCGATCGCGTAGCGTGCACCGTTGATCGCAGGCTTAACATAACTCTCTGCAGACGGTGATAGGTGAGCGGAGGAAAAAATCGTCAATTCTATGACGTCGAGAACGAACAAACCGTCATTTAATTGATACACTCCCGACGACGAACCGGGTCCGGACAACTCAAAATGCAGATAATTCGATTCAGAAGGCAAATTAAGTGGCAGGTCCTCCATTAGGGGGGACCACTGCATCAAAAGCATAGCGAAAAAACAGATGCCGCCAGCACGACTGGAGCGGGCGGCACTTGCGAAAAGACCTGACTATTCGGCATGGTCGCGCATCAGTTTGTACTGTAGCGCATCGATTAGTGCCTGGTAGGAAGCATCGATAATGTTATCACTGACACCGACCGTGCCCCAACGCCCGGTCTTGTCGCCGGACTCGATCAGGACGCGCGTCACGGATGCGGTCCCTTTGCCGGCAGGAAGGACACGAACCTTGTAGTCGAACAGCTTCATCTCCTTGAGTTGCGGGTAAAACTGCTCAAGAGCCTTGCGCAATGCGTGGTCAAGGGCATTGACTGGCCCATTGCCCTCAGCCGCCGTGTGCTCGATACGACCGCCAACTTTGACCTGGATCGTCGCTTCCGAGGTGGGCATATCGTCTTCATGCCGCTTGGTGTCAATGACCCGGAAGCCAATCACCGAGAAGTAGTTGCGCAGTTCTCCCAGAGCTCGCCGCATGAGCAATTCGAAGGAGGCCTCGGCCCCTTCGAACTGGAAGCCCTGGTTTTCGAGAGACTTGATATCTTCGAGGATCTCCAGTGTCACCGGATCCTTGCTATCGAGATTAATATTGAACTGTTCCGCTTTGGCGAGGATATTCGAGCGGCCCGAGAGATCCGAGACCAGCACGCGTGTCACGTTGCCGACCTTTTCCGGGCGCATATGCTCGTATGTTTCCGGATGTCTTTGAATCGCGGAAACGTGCACACCTCCCTTGTGAGCAAATGCAGAGTTGCCGACATACGGCTGATGCTTGTTCGGAACCAGGTTGGCCAGCTCGTAGATATAGCGCGAGGCGATTCTCAGGCTCTGCAGCTGTTCATCAGAGACACAGTCCCGGGCCATCTTCAACCTCAGGGCGGGGATGATTGAACACAGGTTGGCATTACCGCAGCGTTCGCCAAAACCGTTGATCGTCCCCTGGACATGCACAGCACCATTTTCAACCGCAACCAGTGAGTTGGCCACAGCACATTCGCTGTCATTGTGCGCATGGATGCCAAGTGGTGTCTTGATGTTCTTTTTGATCTTCTTGATAATGTCGGCCACCTCATAGGGCAAGGTCCCGCCATTGGTATCACAAAGCACGATACAATCGACACCGGCCTGCTGGGCAGCCTCCAGTGTCTTGATGGCATATTCCGGGTTGGCTTTGTAACCGTCAAAAAAATGTTCTGCATCATAGATAACTTCCGGAACGTTTTCCTTCAGGTATGCCAGGGAGTCGTAGATCAGCTCAAGGTTCTCCTCCAGGCTGATGCGCAGCGCCTCGCGCACATGGAAATCCCAGGTCTTGCCAAAGATCGTGACTGCATCCGGTTCGGCCTGGATCAGGGTCTGGATATTATTGTCCTTTGCAGGCGTGGTCTTGGCCCTGCGGGTCGAGCCAAAAGCAGCTACCTTGGTATGTTTCAGGACGATCTTTTTTACATCTTTGAAAAAAGCGATGTCCTTGGGATTGGAACCGGGCCAGCCACCTTCGATATAGTCGATACCAAGTTCATCAAGCTTCTCGGCAATCTTGATCTTGTCTGCAACAAGAAAAGAAACATCTTCAGCCTGTGTACCATCACGCAATGTCGTATCATACAGAAAAACTCTGCTCATGATCTTCTCCCGGACATCTGTTCTGCAGGGGGCTGCTATTCCTCGCCCACCTGCCCCTTATCCAAACCGAAAGCTTCGTGTAGAACGCGTACGGCCAGCTCGGTATACTTGTCGTCAATCACACAAGAGACCTTGATTTCACTCGTCGAAATCATCTGGATGTTGACCCCTTCGGCAGACAGGGTTTCAAACATCTTGCTGGCAATACCTGAATGCGAACGCATCCCGACGCCGATAATCGACACCTTGGCAATCGATTCGTTGGTCTGCACGCCGGCAGCGCCAATTCTTGTAGCGGTCTCCTCGACGATCTTCAGCGCCTTCTTGAAATCCCCACGAGGCACGGTAAACGTCAAATCCGTGAACCCTTCATGGGAAACATTCTGAATAATCATGTCGACCATGATGTTCGCCTTCGAAAGCGGTGAAAACAACTGGGCCGCTACTCCAGGCTTGTCCGGAACGCGCATCACGGCAATTTTCGCTTCGTCCTTGTTGTATGCGATACCTGAAACCAGGACCGTTTCCATATCTGCATCCTCCTTCGTCACCAGGGTCCCTGGGTTGTCATTTAGGCTGGAACGTACATGAACGACCACGTTGTATTTTTTGGCAAACTCGACCGACCGCAGCTGCAACACCTTGGACCCGAGCGACGCCATTTCGAGCATCTCGTCGTAAGAGACCTTTTCCATCTTGGAGGCCTCCGGGACAATCCGCGGGTCTGTGGTATAAACACCGTCGACATCGGTCAGGATCTCGCAAACATCGGCTTGCAAAGCTGCCGCGACAGCGACCGCTGAGGTATCCGAGCCACCACGACCCAGAGTCGTGATGTTGTTGTCACGGTCAATGCCCTGGAAGCCCGCGACAATCACGATCGTGCCGTTGTGCAGGTCCTCACGGATGTTGGTATCCTGGATCTCCTCGATACGCGCTTTTGAAGAGGAGTTGTCCGTGTAAATCGGTATCTGCCAGCCGAGGTAGCTCTTGGCCTTATACCCCATGGACTGCAGGGCCATGGACAAGAGTGCAATAGAGACCTGTTCGCCGGCAGCAACAAGGACATCATACTCGCGTTCGCTCGGAAATTCACACATCTCTTCAGCAAGAGCGACCAGTTTGTTGGTCTCACCCGCCATCGCCGAAACGACGACAACCATGTCGTTACCTTCATCGTAGGTACGCGCAACCCGCCTGGCGACATTCTGGATTTTTTCGATGGTCCCTACTGAGGTGCCACCATACTTTTGAACCACCAGTGCCATCTGTGCTCAACCCTTCCTGACACGGCTCGATGCCGAACCTGTCATTAGTAAAATTCCCCCTCAATCGGAGTCAAGTGCTTTTAATAACAGTAATCCTGCCGGTCGTCAAAGCTTTTCGCGGAATATCAGGAGGAGATATCAACAGCTGTCCATTTTCGCACAAGCTGACCAAGAAGCTCCCCTCCGCGATCGTCCCTGGCCGTAAAATGAAGCCTGCGCCGGTCCCCGCCGAGAGATTCTATGGCAACCTCCAATGAGGAGATCAAAGATCCACTCATGCGATCTGCCCACTCGACCAGGGTCAGCCCCTCGCCCTCGGCATATTCGTCATAACCGAGGTCGGCAAGGTCATCAACCTGAGCAAGACGATAAAGATCAAAATGGTAGAGTGGGAAACGCCCCTGGTGAATATTCAGTAAGGTGTAGCTCGGGCTGGTCACCGGTGAAGACGGCGCAACCCCGAGGCCGTCACCAACCCCCTGTGCAAAACAGGTTTTTCCGGCTCCCAGCTGACCACTGAGGAGGACAACCAGTCCGGCTTCGGCAAGACGGCCGAAGATCCGTCCGAGTTCACGGGTTTCCGTGGCGCTGCAAGTTGTCGTTTCCCATGCCTGCAAGGTCATTCGCTCATACTACGGATAATATCGAGACGGCTGACAACCCCGACCATCCGGCCGTCAGACAAGACCGGCACCAGATGGATCTTGTTGTCGACCATCAGGCTGGCTATCGTTGGAACCGAGTCTTCCGGCGCACAGGTCACGACATCCCGGCCGCAGATTTCTTCTACCCTGCGCGCGGTGACCTTGCGTACTTCCTCGGTGAACTTCTTCGGGCTTTCCAGGTAGATGACCCAGTCGAAAAGCGAAATTACCGTAGGGATATGCAGAGGCTTGTCCTGTTCGACAAGATCCGTCTGGGTAACCATCCCCACCAGCTTCCCGGCATCGTCGACAACCGGCATGGCGTTGACATTGTACTCGACGAATTTCTTCGCCAGGGCGGTGATCTCTGTGTCCGGATGTACGGTATGTATCTCTTTGGTCATGATATCGGCGGCGGTCAGCATTTAACCCTCCCTTGCCAGAGCCTGCCGTGCAGCAGGCAGTTCGTTGATCAGGTCGGTGGCCAACAACCCGGCATCACCGAATCTCGGTTGCAATCTCTCCGCGGCTAAACCGTGCAGGTAAACCGCCAGGGTCGCCGCAGACATTGCAGACAGGCCTTGGGCCAGCAGGCTGCCTATCAAACCGGTCAAGACGTCCCCCATACCGCCGCTGGCCATTCCGGCATGGCCCGTCGTATTGACGTGAACCGTGCCATCCGGTGCGGCGATAAGAGTTCGCGCCCCCTTGAGCACCAAGGTCACCTTGTACTGCGTGGCAAAATCTTTCGCCACGTCAAATCGATCTTTCTGAATCTCTGCGACCAACAGCCCGGACAGACGTGACATATCACCGGGGTGCGGGGTCAGAATAATGTCACGATCTGGCTGCTGCCCCAGTATCGACAGGTGCCCAACCAGGGCGTTCAAGCCATCAGCGTCGATGACGACAGGCTGATCCGTGTCCTGGAGTAAACGGCGCACCAGGCTGCTCACTTCTGCTCCTGTACCCAGTCCCGGGCCGATGGCCAGTGCCTGTTTGCCTTCTGCCGAGGCCAGAATATCCTCCAGGGTCGACATGCAGACTTCCCCCTCCAGTTCATCAAGGGGCACTGTCATAACTTCAGCCAACCTCGCAACGACACCGGGCTGCACACCTCTGGGGCAAAGCAAGGTAACCAGCCCTGCCCCCCCGCGCATACCCGCTTCAGCCGCCATTACAGCTGCACCGCACTTTCCAGTGGACCCGGCAAGAAGCAGCAGATGCCCAAAGGTGCCTTTATGCCCGGCTATACTTCTTATTGGCAGCAGAGACCTTGCTTCCTCTGCATCGATCAACCGACACTCGGCGACGGTCTCGTAGACGACCTGCTTCGGGATACCAATATCTGCAATAACCAGTTCACCCACATGCAGGGCTCCGGGGAAAGTCACCTGACCGATCTTCGGGAAGGCAAATGAAACCGTCAGGTCAGCGTTAACCGCGTCACCCATGATCCGGCCGGTCGAGCCATCAATCCCGGACGGAATGTCGACAGAGACTACCGGGCAGGCCTGGCAGTTCATCCAGCCAATTGCTTCCAGGAACAGGCCTTCCAGAGGTTTGTCAAGCCCGGTACCAAACAGGGCGTCGACAATCACGCTGAACTCATCAGCATCATCAAGCACGGCGTAAAGTTGGTTCTCGGTCTTCACATGAACAATTTGTCCGCCACAGTTGGCCAACGCCAGGGCATTGACTGCAGCGTCACCGGCGACCTCTTCCGCAGCGGCCAAAACCAGGGTTAGGACGTCCCAGTCGTTGTCCAGCAGATGTCGAGCGATCACGTAGCCATCGCCACCGTTGTTGCCTTTACCAGCGAACACCAGCGCACGCTGGAACCCACGCGTTGCATAACGCGAATTGATTTCCTCCGCCACACGCCGGCCGGCATTCTCCATCAGGACAACGCCGGGGATGCCAACTTCATCAATCGCCCGGCGATCAACCGCCTGCATTTGTTGTGCGGTCAGGACCTTCATAAGCTTTCCAGGATCACGGTGGCAACAGCGTAGTCACCGTCATGGCTATAGGACAAGTGTACCATCTGAACACGCTTTTCGCGCGCTATCTCGTCCGCCCTGCCGGACAGGACCAGGTCGGGGCGACCGAGTTCATCGGGAACAACTTCCATATCATGCCAGCTGATGCCATCACGCCACCCCGTGCCAAAGGCCTTGAGACACGATTCCTTGGCAGCAAAGCGTGCCGCCAGGTGTTGGGACGGGTCTGCCTTTGCAAAAGCATACTGCCGTTCACCAAGGGTAAAAAGCCGCTCCAGGAGAGCGGTCTTTTGATCTTCTACGAATTTCCGGAAACGCGCGACCCTGGCCAGATCGGTTCCCAGGCCGACAATCGGCATAATCAGCTCCTGTGGACCAGCTCAGCCATCTCACGCACCGCCCGGTCGAGTCCGACCAGAACCGCCCGCGAGATGATGCTGTGACCAATATTGTATTCCTCAACTCCTCCGAGGGCGAGCACCGGTCGGATGTTCCGGTAGTTGAGCCCATGTCCTGCGTTAACCCGCAACCCAAGCTTCCGGCTTGCCTTTATGGTCTCTTCAATTTTGGCCAGCTCGGGTGCCTTTTCATGCCCTTTGGCGCCGCAGTAGGATCCGGTATGGATCTCTATGAAATCGGCCTTGACCCGCGCACTGGCCTTCAACTGCTCAAGGTCAGGGTCGACAAACAGGCTGACCGTGATCCCGGCCTGATGTAGCAGCTCAATCTGCTTGGTCAGGGGCTGGATATACCCGGCAACGTCAAGTCCACCCTCAGTGGTCAGTTCCTGGCGTTTTTCCGGCACCAGGGTGACGTAATCCGGGACGATCTTCATGGCAATGGCCACCATTTCATCGGTCGCCGCCATTTCCAGATTCAGGTGGGTTTGCACCGTCCGTTTCAGGATCATGACATCCCGGTCCTGGATATGTCTGCGGTCTTCACGCAGATGCACCGTGATACCATCGGCACCGGCCAGCTCGGCAATCGCAGCAGCAGAAACCGGGTCAGGCTCAGTCCCGCCCCGGGCTTGGCGGATCGTCGCAATGTGATCGACATTGACTCCAAGTTTTGCCATGTTATGCTCCTGAATCTTCCCCGATGGATGACTTCACCAACTCGGCGATCTGGTTGGCCATGCCGGTAATTTCATCCTGGTTCTGCCCTTCGAGCATAATCCGCATCAAGGGTTCGGTCCCCGAGTAGCGGATCAGGACACGACCGGTATCATTCAGTCGCCTCTCGACATCCTCGATCAAGCGCTGGACATCAGGGAGCTGTTCGAGGGGCAAGCGCTGCCGCACCCGTACATTGACAAGAATCTGTGGCAACGGACGCATGACTGATGCCAGCTCGGAGAGGCGTTTGCCGCTTTTCTGGATGATAGCCAGGACCTGCAAGGCGGAAATAATGCCATCACCGGTCGTGTTGTGCTCCAGGAAAATCATGTGCCCGGACTGTTCCCCGCCGAAGCAGTAACCATTGCGGCGCATCTCTTCGACCACATAACGATCACCGACATCGGTCTTAATGATTCTACCGCCTGCATTGCGCAGGGCGATGTCGAGCCCCATGTTCGACATGACCGTGGCGACGACCGTTTTTTGCGACAGCGTGTCACATTTCAGCATTTCAATACCGCAGATAGCCATGATGTGGTCACCGTCAACCTCGCGGCCTTGCTCATCGACAAAGATACAACGATCGGCATCGCCATCGAGAGCAATGCCAAGGTCCGCACCATGCTCGAGGACGGCCTTGGAGATCACCTCAGGGTGGGTTGAACCGCAACCGGCGTTGATATTCGTTCCATCCGGATTGACGCCATATGCAAAGACCTGGGCGCCCAACTCCTCCAGTACCGCCGGGGCAACCCGGTAGGCGGCGCCGTGAGCGCAATCGAGGAAGATTTTCAGGCCGGTCAGGTCGAGTTCCCGTGGAAACGTGTTCTTCAGGAAAACGATATAGCGTCCGATGGCGTCATCAACGCGAAATGCCTTGCCGACCGCTTCGGCGGTTGGCCGCAGGGAATCGATCCGCTCGGAAAAAAACAGGTCTTCAATCTTCAGTTCGAGGTCGTCGGGGAGTTTGAAGCCGTCGCGGGCAAAAAACTTTATGCCGTTGTCCTGATAGGGGTTGTGCGAGGCGGAAATCACCACCCCTGCATCGGCCCGCATCGAAGCGGTAATGAACGCGATGCCCGGGGTGGGTAGAGGCCCGACCAGCAAGACATCGACCCCCATGGAACAGATCCCTGCAGCAAGGGCATTCTCGATCATGTATCCGGAAAGGCGTGTGTCCTTGCCGATGACAATCCGGCTGCGCCGGTCATCATGTTTAAAGACATAAGCTGCGGCACGACCCAACTGCATGGCCATTTCTGTGGTCATGGGATGTTTGTTGGCAATGCCGCGCACCCCGTCAGTCCCAAAAAGCTTTTTGGTCATTTTTCCTTTTTTTCAACCCCGGTGGCTGCCTTCCCGTCCGGCTTTTCCTCCGGTGGGGGAGGGACAAAATCGGGGTCAGGCTTTAAAACAACTTTGACCTCGACAGTTTTTGTTTCTTTCAGATCCGTATAATTGCCAACGTAACTTAGGGCTACGGTCTGGGTAAAATTCTCCTGAACATTGGTGATATCAATCCCCTCGGTCGCAACCTCCGAAACCATCTTGATTTCACTCTCAGCACCGATGACAACGACCCTGTCGGGAGCAGCACTGGCCGACTTGACCAGGAATCCGGGGGCTGGATCTCCGGTCAGGACAACCTGAACGGGTACGCCGCGCTCACGCACCCTTTCCAGCCTGACATCGACATAAGATGGCGAAATGCGAGTGATTTTCAGACCACCGGGGATATCAAGGGTTTCATCAAGGCGCTTGAAAGAGGTCACGCCGGGCGATAAACCCTTCAGGTCAACTCTGAGCCCGATATCTTCCTGGTCAAGGTTTACCTGCAAGGCACGCGGCCCATTGATCCGCAGCGCGACTGACGTCGGCACTTCACTGGCAATCATCAGGCCCTCGGGCAAATTCACGTATTCCAGGGTCACGATATGATTGACTTCCATGCGACTTTCACCCATGACAAAGAACCAGAGCACTATTGCAAAGGCCAGGGAGATCAATTTCAACAGCCAGTTTTCAAAGATCTTTTCAGCCATGGCTAACTCTTCTTGCCGCGCAGACGGCGTGGCTCAAGCAGACGGTTGAGGACTTTCTTCAAGGTCGTCACTTCAAGGTCGCGCGTGATCTTTCCTCCGACCACGACCGCAATCCGTCCAGTCTCCTCGGACACCACAATCACGACGGCGTCAACCAGTTCAGTCAGGCCTATCGCCGCCCGGTGGCGGGTCCCGAACTGCGGGCTGACTCCCGGGTCCTGGGTCAGGGGGAGGAAACAACCGGCCCTGGTGATGCGGCCACGCTGGATAACGATCGCCCCATCATGAAGCGGCGAAGCATGGTGAAAAATCGAGTGAATCAGGGTCCCCGAAGGTTTCGCATCCAGCTCGACACCGATTTCGAGAAAATCGTTGATCCCTGTTTCACGCTCGATAACGATCAATGCCCCCAGGTGTCTCTGGGCAAGGGTCGCGCAGCCACGGCACAACTCGTCGATCACCTGCGTCTCTTCACGGAATGACAGATCGGCAAAAAAAGGGTTGCGCCCGACATGGATCAGCGCCCGGCGGATATCGTTCTGGAAAATCACGACAATCACCAGGATGATGGATGAAAGGAAGTTATTGAGTATCCAGTTGAGGGTATAAAGGCCGCTGACCTGGGAGGCGACGTAGACAATCAGCAGGACTGCCAGACCGACCAGCATCTGCACGGCCCTCGTGCCCTTGATAAGCAGGATAATCCGGTAGATAATGAAGGCGACCAGGAGGATGTCGAGTAGATCCAGAACCCACCTGAAATTTTCCAGCGTATCGAACATCCGGAACACCCTCTCGATAGGTCAGGTCAGTGACCAACCCATTCTGCACCTTTGCAGACTGCCTGCGCCATCCGTGCGGCCTCGCGTGCCGCAGCAACATCATGCACCCGGAATAGCCGGGCCCCTCCAGCATACCCCAGGGCAACGGTGGCCAGAGTTCCGGCAAGGCGCCCGGTAGGATCGTCCTTGCCAAGCACCCGACCGATAAAACTTTTGCGGGATGTCCCCAACATGACCGGGCGGCCCAAGTCCACCAGATCAGCGGTTCTGCGCAACAGTTCCAGGTTCCCGGCGACATCCTTACCGAAACCGATCCCGGGATCAATCGCAATCTTGCCAATGGCGATACCTGCCGATACTGCAACATCGATACTGCTGTTCAGGGAAGCGACAACTTCCGCGAAGAGGTCAGCGTAGCGCGTATCCTGCTGCATAACCTCGGGCCTGCCGCGGGTATGCATGATAATCAGCCCCGCTCCCGAATCAGCGACCATTCCGGCCATCTCCATATCGAAGGTCAGGCCACTGACATCATTGACAAAATCTGCGCCGGCGGATACTGCTTCCCGGGCGACAACACTTTTCGAAGTGTCAATGGACAATGGCAGGCCGACTTCGCGGCCGAGCTTCTCAACAACCGGGATAACACGGTCCAGTTCCTCCTGCTCGGAGACCTGGGAAGCACCCGGTCGGGTACTCTCACCTCCGATATCGATCAGGTCGGCACCTTCTGCAGCCATCCTGCGACCCTGCTCAATCGCCTGCTGCGGCCTTAGAAACCGGCCACCGTCGGAAAAAGAGTCAGGGGTTACGTTGAGGATGCCGACGATGTAAGGTCGGTCCATAACGAGTGAGCAGTTTCGCCCGCTCAGTACAATCCTCGAGAAATCAGCGCGGGCCAGGCCTGACATCAGGACTCGTCGACACAGGGGCCTTCACCCGGAGCAACCGTATCCTGCGCAACCGCGGTCTCTTCTTCTGTGGCGGCTGCTTGGTCAGGTTCATCTTCAGTCACTTCTTCAGCGCCGAAGATCATCGCCTTGATTTCACTGCCGTCCATGTTTTCACGTTCGAGCAACGCTTCAGATACGATGATCAAGGAATCTTTGTGCTGAGAGAGAATCTCCGTCGTACGCTCGTAGCACTCTTCGACAATCCGGCGGATCTCGTCATCGATCGCCATCGCGGTGGCCTCGCTATAATTCTTGACATGACCGTAATCTCGACCGAGGAAGACTTCACCTTCTTTCTCCCCGTATGACAAGGGTCCGAGCTTGTCGCTCATCCCCCACTCGCAAACCATCTTGCGGGCGATCGCGGTAGCGCGCTCCAGGTCATTCGAGGCGCCGCTGGTGACACTTTCAAAGATCAGTTCTTCTGCAACCCGACCACCGAGCAGGGTGCATATCTTGACATTCAGCCCCATTTTGTTTTCGTTATACTTCTCTTCCTCGGGCAGATACATGGTTACACCCATGGCCCGGCCTCGCGGTATAATTGAGACCTTGTGCACCGGATCGGCACCCGGGATATACATCGCCACCAGGGCATGACCCGCCTCATGGTAGGCGGTGACTTTCTTTTCTTCATCGGTAATCACCATGGAGCGCCGCTCAGCTCCCATCATGACCTTGTCCTTGGCCTTCTCGAGGTCAGTACGGGTCACTTCATTCTTGTTGGCACGTGCCGCAAGCAGAGCAGCCTCGTTAACCAGATTTTCCAGGTCAGCACCGGAAAACCCCGGCGTTCCCTTGGCGATTACCTCAAGTTCGACATCACTACCCAAAGGCACTTTGCGGGCATGGACTTGGAGGATTTTCAGGCGGCCACGAACGTCGGGCCTCGGCACGACCACCTGGCGATCGAAACGGCCTGGACGAAGCAAAGCGGGGTCAAGCACGTCGGGCCGGTTCGTCGCGGCAATCAGGATAACGCCCTCATTGGACTCAAAACCGTCCATTTCAACCAGCAGTTGGTTGAGGGTCTGCTCGCGCTCGTCATGGCCACCACCCATACCGGCGCCACGATGACGACCGACGGCATCTATTTCGTCGATAAAGATAATGCAAGGAGCATTCTTCTTGCCCTGGACGAACAGGTCCCGGACACGGCTGGCACCGACACCGACAAACATCTCGACAAAGTCGGAACCCGAAATCGAAAAGAAGGGCACTCCCGCCTCGCCGGCAATAGCCCTGCCGAGAAGAGTTTTACCCGTACCCGGGGGTCCTACCAGCAACACGCCTTTCGGGATCCGCCCACCAAGCCTAGAAAACTTTTTCGGGTCTTTCAGAAACGAGACAACCTCTTCCAGTTCGTCCTTGGCTTCATCGATCCCGGCAACATCATTGAAGGTGATCTTGGCCTGGGATTCGCTGAGCAGTTTGGCGCGGCTCTTGCCGAAGCTCATGGCTTTGCCACCGCCCGACTGCATCTGGCGCATGAAGAAGATCCATACGGCGATCAGCAGCAGGATCGGACCCCAGGAAACCAGAATGGACATCCAGAAACTGTTGCTTTCGTCAGGCTCGGCCTGAATAGCGACGCCCTGCCCGCGCAGCAGGCTGATCAGGTCAGGGTCATCCGGAACATAGGTCTTGAATGCGGAACCATCTGTATAGGTGCCTTCAAGGTTCGAACCCTTGATCGTCACGTCGACCACCTCACCCTCATCGAGGGCTGCCAGGAAGGTCGTATATGGGACCGGCTTGAGTTCGCGACCCTGCTGGGTCATCATATTGAAAAGCATGATCATCACCAGAGAGATGACCAGCCAGAGCGCTAGATTCTTATAAAACTGGTTCACATAACCCCCTAAATCTGAAAACACCAGAAAAATGCGGTGTTTGGCGTTGTAAAAACACTGGAAACTTTACCATACCGGGTTCCTTATCACAAGCCGTTTATGACTCCTTTTGCATGATCTGAACACGCAAAACAGGTTTTCCGGCGACCGGCCGCCAACCCTCACAACGGCGCAAACCGACGATCCACAAAATTGTCTCTTTTTCCAGCAGCAGCAGCGTTTTTTTGCGATCTTCCATGGCGAGTTTGAGGTCGACAAAAAAATCCTGGATTTTTTTTGTACCGTCCATTCCTGATGGCCGAAAACGATCTCCAGGCAGACAGTGCCGCAGCGTCAGAGGGAACTGGAGGGTCGACGCATCAAACTCCACGGCGGCATGATTGCCTCCCGATGCGTGATCAGAGACAGACAGCTGCAACCTGCGCCCATCCAAGAGCTGATATGTTCCCGGCCCATCCAGCACAAGCTCAAGGCCAGCGACTAGCTCGGGTGGCTCTCTATACAGCAACAGCTGTTCGTATCGGCAGGCGGCCCAAGATCCGGGCAGGTGCAGCTCGCCTTGGGGCGGACCTGCACAGACAAGCTGCAGGACATCCCCGATATGGGTGGCCGTGATGCTGCGTAAATCGCCGCGGATTTCACGCAGCGCGGCCCTGATGACCCTGCTGGCCAGCGATGGGGCTAATTTGGCAAGTGCTCCTCGCTGGATAGAATAACCTCCATCAACCCTTGTACCGAGTTCTGTCAGGGTACGATTTGCCAGCTCGGACCAGAAGTCCTCATCCAGTCGCAGCTGTTCGCACAACCCTGCGATCTGACTGGTTATGTTAGGATTGAAGCTCTCCAGCAGCGGCTGAAGTTGATGACGGATTCGGTTGCGGGTAAAAGCATGGTTGATGTTGCTCTCGTCTTCACGCCAGGCAAAGCCGCCTTCTTCGAGGTAGGTTACCAGTTCTTCGTGATGGAAGGACAGCAACGGACGAATGACCCGTCCATCGACCTGACGCATCCCCGCCAGACCTGCGGTGCCGGCGCCACGCATCAGGCGCATCAGGAAGGTTTCGGCCTGGTCACCGGCATGATGACCAAGCACGATCAGGTCGCAATTGCGCTCCTTTGCGGTCGCTTCGAGAAACTCCCTGCGCACATCCCTGGCGACTTCTTCCAGGTTGCCCTTGCGTCGCAGAGCAATCTCTGCCACATCCTGGCGCGCCACCGTCACCGGAACACCCAGCTGATGACAGAGTTGTGCGACAAAGGCTGCATCATCACGGCTGACAGCTCTCAGGCCGTGATCGAGATGTGCAGCCTCCAGGGACAGGTTCAGTGTCTCGGGAAGACCATGCAGCAGGCGCAGCAGCGCCACCGAGTCGGCACCTCCGGAGACGGCAACCAGCAGATGGCTGCCGGTGGGGATGCAATCGGAGAGCAGAAGAGCTTTATGAAACCGGTTCTGCAGGGTCATGGTCTACTACCATGCCGGCCGGTCGCCCTGTCAAAAACAGAGAACAGGCCATGCCGAAAGCGCAGAACCCCCTTCCGGGGCTGGAAGGGGGTTCTGTCAGAGTGGTGGCGGTGCAGAGATTCGAACTCCGGACACTGCGGATATGAGCCGCATGCTCTAACCAACTGAGCTACACCGCCGAAAACCAGCCGGCCGCCCATCGGCGGCCGTATATTTTATTTGGTAGCGGGGGGAGGATTTGAACCTCCGACCTTCGGGTTATGAGCCCGACGAGCTACCTGACTGCTCCACCCCGCAACAGGATTTTGGAATTTACCCGTCCGCCCTGAGGATGTCAAGAAAAAACTGTCCGCTAGCGCTGCCGGACAATAGCAGACAACCTCTCCTTTTTACGCAGGAAATCGACAGCCTTGTCAGCGTTCTCATGGGAAGGGAAAGGCCCTGACAGAACCCTGTGCCAGATCCCTTTTTCGCCGAGGTCGGCCCGTTCGACAAAAATCGTCAAGCCGTAGGTTTTGATCCGACCTGCCAGCTTGGCGGCATCTTCACTCGTCCGAAAAGACGCGACCTGTACTACGAAACCACCCGCTGTGGCAGTCGGTGGTTTGGCCCCGGCTTTCGGTAATGGCTTGGGCGTCGGACTGGCCTGCGGGACCGCCGTCTTTTTGACGACCTTTGCGCTGGTTGCCTTCTGCTCGGGGGGCAGATTGATGCCACTGCCGAGAGGCGCCTGGTTCCCTTTGGGGAGGTTGTCATAGAAAGTCAGCTGTTCCGACTTATCAGGAGCCGCTTCTTCAGCCGGTTTGGGAGGCGCTTCTACCTGGGTGACGGCAGACCGCCCGGAGATTTCCGTTCCGTCGGCAAGTTTCGTCGCGTCGCCGCTCTGCTTGCCGTACAAAACCCCAAGAGAGAAGCTGACACCGGCGACAGCCAGAATCAGGATGACAGCCAGCACGAGCTGTTTTCGTTCAATGCGTCTTTGGCTGCGTGAAACCACCGGCTGCGCCATCATCTAATCTATCTCCCGAGCTTCGCTTACATGCGCTCCGGGGCATCCACCCCGAGCAGGTTTAGAGCATTGGCCAGAACTGTTCTGACCCCGTTGACCAGGTAGAGGCGGGCCCGAGTGACCTCAGCATCTTCCACCAGAACGCGTTGCCTGTTGTAGTAGCTGTGGAACTGGGCGGCAAGCTCCTGTAGATAGTACACGATCCGGTGTGGCTCGCAACTCTGGGCTGCACCGAAGACCGTTTCAGGATAGCGCGCCAGATGTTTGGCCAAGGCCAGCTCTTCGACAAGCGTCAGGCATGCCAGATTTGCAGTGCCGAACCCCGGCAGGGCGACGCCCTGCTCTGCTGCCGTGCGATTGATGCTGCAAACACGGGCGTGGGCATACTGGACATAGTAAACCGGGTTGTCGTTGCTCTGGCGCTTGGCCAGTTCAAGGTCAAAATCAAGCTGGCTGTCCGAGCGGCGCATCAGGAAGAAGAAGCGGCAGGCATCCTTGCCGACTTCATCGACCACGTCGCGCAAGGTAATGAAATTTCCGGACCTTTTCCCCATCGTGTAAGGCTGGCCGTCACGTAGCAGGTTGACCATCTGGATGAGCAGAACCTGGAGAGCCTCGGGCGGGTGCCCGAGCCCGGCCACGACGGCTTTCATGCGTGGCACGTAGCCATGATGGTCCGCGCCCCATACATCAATCACGCGCTCGAAGCCACGGTCGAACTTTTCCATATGGTAGGCAACATCCGAGGCAAAATAGGTTGGGCTGCCATCCGACTTGATCAATACCCGGTCCTTATCGTCACCGAAATCGGTTGTGCGCAGCCAGATAGCATCTTCCTGCTCATACGAAAGGCCCTTTTGCGCCAGCTTGGCGAGTTCGGTCGTCACCATGTCCCGGTCATAAAGGCTCTGCTCGCTGAACCAGTTGTCAAAGGTAATACCGAAAGTTTCCAGGTCAACGGCTATCCATTCAAGCACCTTGCTCACACCATAAGCAGAGCAAAGCTTGATCGCATCGGCTTCTTCACGCTTTATAACGTCTGGGCTCTCGTCGCGCAAGCTGGCCGCCAGTTTCCGGATGTAGTCTCCCTGGTAGCCGTCTTCAGGGAAAGTGATCTGTTCTCCGTGCAGTTCACGCAAGCGCAGCCAAATTGAGCGGCCGAGGGTCGCGACCTGGTTGCCGGCATCATTGACATAGTACTCGCGCTGCACATCGAAACCAGCGGCCTGCAGGATTGAGGCGACGGCATCTCCCACGGCGGCGCCCCTACCATGACCGATGTGCAATGGGCCAGTGGGGTTGGCGCTGACAAATTCAACCTGGACTTTCTGTCCCTGGCCTGCACCGGAGATACCATATTCAGGGCCCTTGGCCGTAATGTCGTCGAGCACCTCGTACCAGCAAACGGGTGCCAGGGTAAAGTTAATGAAACCGGGACCGGCAATGTCAACCTTGTCGAGGAGCGGGCTTGCACCGAGGGTCGCCACCAGAGCCTCGGCGATCTGGCGGGGCGCCTTCCTCTCGGTCCGGGCCATGATCATTGCCAGGTTGGTCGCAAAATCACCATGCTCTGGGTTTCCGGGCACTTCGACCTGGATCTCCGGGATTTCCCCGGAGTGCAGGGTCTTGTTATCGAAGCAGGCCTGCAAGGCCTTGCCGATCTGCTGTCGCAGGAGATCCTTCATAAGCTTAAGTCAATTATCCTCCGTAACGGCATCATCCTGCTTTCCCTTGTTTTTGCGCAGGGCAATATCTTCGCAGTAATCTGGACAGTGTAAGGTTCCGTCACTGTCCATCGAGAAGCGTTTCGCACAATTGGCTCGCCAAGCGCAGTTCATACAGAGCTTGCGTCTGTCTTCTGTCATGATTACGACTCATCTAAGGGTGAAAAAAGCACTGTATGTTAGCGCTGCCCATGCAGGGTGTCAAGCGTTCAAGAAGGTGGAAATAACCCATGCACGTCCGGCAGAGGGAAAACCTCAAGGCACAACAAAGGCCCAACCCGATTGTACGGGATGGGCCAGACAAAATGAGTAAAGATCGATATTATTTTCGGTCTTGGAAC
>JAFDBW010000161.1 GCA_019313105.1 Deltaproteobacteria bacterium
CGGGATTGCCATATCCCGCAGTTATCTGGTCAGCCGGGATCGAATGGCCGTTATCGAACGCCGTATCTCTGTCGAAGAAGTTGAGCCTGAGGTCTCAGCATTCAGACAGGCCGTGGAAAAGTCCAAGGCACAGCTGATCGAAGTCAGAGAGCAGGCGGATGACAAGGAACTCTCCGAGCATCTGTATATTATCGACACCCATTTATTGATCCTGCAGGACGAAATGCTGATCGGTGAGACCCTCAGGCTGATCAGCGATAAGTTGATTAACGCCGAAGGCGCCCTGAACCGGGTGTTGCGGAAAATTCGCCGGGTTTTTGACAAGATCAGCGACGAGTATCTGCGTGAACGACATTCGGATATAGACTCGATCGGTGATCGTCTGATGCGCAACCTGCTGGGTGAAACCCGCGAGTCACTAGCCGAAGTCGATGAACAGGTGATTGTTGTTTCACACGACCTGTCGCCGGCTGACACGGTGCAGATTGACAAGACCAAAGTGGTCGGTTTCGTTACCGACATCGGCGGTCGGACCTCGCACACGGCTATCCTGGCCCGCTCAATGGGCATCCCTGCGGTGCTTGGACTGGAAACAGTGACGTCACTGGTCCCCAATGGCGTTCCGATGATCATCGATGGCAGCACCGGGACCGTGGTCCTGAAGCCGTCTCAGGAAACGTTTCGTGATTACCTGCAGAAGAAGCGGGACTACGATTATCAGGAAACAGAGCTTCACAAATTCAGGAATCTTGCCGCAGAAACCCTCGACGGCTTCTCCCTGGCCCTGCGCGGCAATATCGATTTTGTCGAAGAGATTGCGGCGGCACGGGAACATGGTGCACAGGGGATCGGGCTGTTTCGCACCGAGTTTCTGTTCATGTCTGGTGAGGGTCCGCCGTCAGAAGACGAGCAGCTTGAGGTCTATCGTTCAGCAGTTGAACAGATGGCGCCTTACCCGGTCACCATCAGGACACTGGATGTCGGTGGTGACAAGTTCGTTCCTGAGTTCAATCTCTCCGATGAAGTCAACCCGGCCATGGGATTGCGTGCCGTACGTTTCTCGCTCAAGGAAGTTAACCTTTTCAAAACACAACTGAGGGCCATCCTCAGAGCCTCAGAGTCCGGACCGATCAGGATTATGTTTCCGATGATCTCAGGTGTTGCCGAGGTCCGTGCCTGCAAGCAGTTCCTGGAGCGGGAACGGCAGGACCTTCTGGCTGCTGGTATTACCTGTGGAGACCAGATTGAAGTCGGGATCATGATTGAGACACCTGCTGCAGCACTGATTGCCGACCTGTTGGCAAAGGAAGTCGATTTCTTCTCGGTCGGAACCAACGACCTGATTCAGTACTGCCTGGCAATCGACCGCGGCAATGAACATGTTGCCTATCTTTACGAGCCGATGCATCCTGCCGTGCTTCAGGCGTTGTTACGTGTCTGCAAGGCTGCAAAATCGGCCGGTATCGAGGTAGGAATGTGCGGTGAGATGGCCGGCGAGGATCTTTATGCCCTGGTGTTGATCGCGCTCGGTTTTGATGAACTGTCCATGAACGCTGCCAACATCTCACGTGTCAAACGCATCATGCGCCAGGTCAAATATACAGAAGTACTGCAGATTCTGGAGAATCTGCTGACCCTTGCTACAGCTGACGAGATCGCCACTGCCCTGGAAGGGGAAATGCGCCAGCGTTATCCGCAAGTGTTTGCTGAAAGATATCTCTAATCAACGCGAATGCTCATAATTTGCCCCTGCTTTAGCCAGTCAGGCACCTGAAAACTTGACAGTGATACGGTAAAAGATTAATGTTCCGCTTTTGCAAAGACATTCCTTAGGAGAAAAAATCATGGCAATGACAGACTTTCTGTTTACTTCCGAATCCGTTTCCGAGGGCCACCCTGACAAGGTTGCAGACCAGATTTCCGACGCGGTCCTCGATGCTATAATCACCCAGGATCCCGTAGCCAGGGTGGCTTGTGAAACTCTCGTCACGACCGGCATGGCAATGATTGCCGGTGAAATCACAACCAGTGCGTATGTCGATATGCCAGATATCGTCCGCCAAACCATCAAGGAGATCGGCTATGATGACTCTTCGATGGGTTTCGACTATGAGACCTGTGCCGTTTTGACCACGATTGATCGCCAGTCTCCGGATATCTCCCAGGGGGTCACAGAAGGCCAGGGCATGTTCGCCGAGCAGGGTGCCGGTGACCAAGGCCTGATGTTTGGTTACGCCTGTAACGAAACGCCGGAACTGATGCCGATGCCGATAACTTTTGCCCACAAGCTGACCAAGCGGCTGGCCGAAGTACGCAAAAGCGGCTTGCTTAACTTCCTTCGTCCTGACAGCAAATCACAAGTGTCGATTCAGTACATCAACGACAAACCGATCCGGGTCGACACGGTGGTCGTTTCCTCCCAGCATGCACCAGATGTAACTTATGAAAATCTTAAGGAGTCGATTATCGAAGAGGTCGTTCGCAAGGTCATCCCGCATAACCTGCTCGATGAAAAGACCAAGTACTTTATTAACCCGACCGGCCGGTTTGTTGTCGGCGGCCCAATGGGTGACTGCGGCCTGACCGGGCGGAAAATTATCGTCGACACCTACGGCGGCCAGGGTTCACATGGCGGTGGCGCTTTTTCCGGGAAAGATCCCTCGAAGGTTGATCGCAGCGCCTCTTACATGGCTCGCTACGTCGCCAAGAACATCGTCGCCGCAGGGATTGCCGAAAAATGTGAAGTTCAGCTGGCCTACGCAATCGGAGTCGCCGAGCCGGTTTCGGTTATGATCAATACATTCGGCACCGGCAAGATCCCGTCCAACGACATAGCCCGAATTGCCCAGGAAGAGTTTGACATGCGTCCACGCGCGATCATCGAAACTCTCGACCTGTTGCGCCCGATTTATCAAAAGACCGCCGCCTATGGCCACTTTGGTCGTGAACTCCCCGAGTTCACCTGGGAGCGTAAAGATCGTATTGAATCACTGAAGATAAGAGCAGGTATCTGATCGGTGACAACATTCATTCAAGCCAGGCGGGCGGATCGTATTGACGATCCGCCCGCCTGCGTTTTAGGCTTACAGGTAAGATGAAACCTGAACTTTCGATTATCGTCCCAACCCTGAACGAGGCAGAAACCTTGCCTCTGCTGTTGCAAGACCTGATCAGTCAACAAGACGTCGATTTTGAAGTTATTGTCTCCGACGGTGGCTCAACAGACGCGACAACGGAGGTTGCGGAAAACTTTTTCCTTGAGAGTCCCCTTGCAGGGACATGTCTGTCCGCCCCTCGCGGACGCGGACGTCAATTGAACGCCGGTACCGTCATCGCCAGGGCTGAGTGGCTGCTGTTCCTCCATGCAGACAGCAGGCTTGCTGGTCAGCACCAGTTGCAACGGGCCCTGGAGTTCATGCAGGACCACCTGAGACGAACCGGAAAAGTTGCCGTGGCTGGACGGTTTGCTCTGCGATTTGAGCCTGAGCCCTATGGCAATAACTTCGCTTTGTTCTATTATGAAACCAAGGCGCGTTTAGGCCGTGCAGGTTGCATTCACGGTGACCAGGGAATGCTGATCAGGAAAACCTTCTTTGCTCAGGTGGGCCCTTTTCGGCAGGATCTGCCTGTTATGGAAGACACCACACTGGCGGAACAGGTTCGCAACCAGGGGGAATGGCTACTCCTGCCGGCTGAGGTCTTTACCTCTGCCCGTCGTTTTGCATCCGAAGGGTGGCGTGCCCGGCAAACGCTTAATGCACTGATGATGAATTTCCTGGCAATCGGCTGGCTTGATTTTTTTGCCAGGGCCCCGGAAATCTATCAGCAACAGGACAAGACCAAACCGTTGCAGTTGGCGCCTTTCTTTCGTTTAATTGATGAGCTCTTGTCGGTGATGTCTACTCGGCAAAGACGGTCTCTATGGCTGGCGACCGGTGCATACGTTCGCAGCCAGGCCTGGCAACTTGGTCTGGCCCTGGATTGCCGAAAGGCTTATAAAAAAAATGCCGAGCATCTGCAAAGAGCCGGCCCTTGGCTGAACTGGTTCGACCGTTGGTTTGACCCGCTGACGAATCATCGTGTTGGTTGTGCAGTAACAGCACTGCTTGTTCGTCTGTGGTTCGCTAGGCAAATTGGTCGATGCCCCTGAGGAAATATTTCGGATGGACAATATGCTAACGTTCGTAAACGAAAAGGTAAAGGACATCCCGTTCCTGAAAACCTTAGGTGTTTCAGTCATGGATATTACTGAAAAGCATGCCGAGATGACCGTGACGATAGATGAACGGCACCTGAATTACATGGGCACTGTCCATGGTGGCCTGATTTCAGCCCTCGTTGATACGGTCTGTTTCTTCCCGAAGCCACTCATCCCTTCCGGGCTTAAGCTGACGACCGTTGATCTCAACGTCAGTTA
>JAFDBW010000162.1 GCA_019313105.1 Deltaproteobacteria bacterium
CCCCGGACTCGTACTCGCCGGATTCGAGGTTCTGTAAAACCTCCTTGGCCCTCTCGATCACTCTGGACGGCAGACCGGCCAGGCGCGCGACCTGGATCCCGTAGGAATGACTGGCCCCACCCTTAACGATGCGCCGCAGGAAAATGATCTGGTCGTCCCACTCCTTAACCGCAACGTTGTAGTTCTGTACCCGTTCACGGGTCAGCGCAAGATCTGTCAGCTCATGGTAGTGGGTCGCAAAGAGCGTCTTGGCCGCAACCTTGGCATTGTCATGCAAATATTCAGCCACTGCCCAGGCGATACTGACACCGTCGAACGTCGATGTCCCACGGCCTATCTCATCAAGTACGATCAGGCTGCGCGGGGTGGCATGGTTGAGTATATTGGCGGCCTCTGTCATCTCAACCATGAAAGTCGACTGGCCACGGGCCAGGTTGTCGCTCGCCCCGACCCTGGTGAAAATTCGATCGACAATCCCGATCCGTGCTTTTTTTGCAGGCACCAGGCAGCCCATCTGCGCCATCAGGACCAGCAGCGCGACCTGCCGCATGAACGTCGACTTGCCGGCCATATTGGGTCCGGTAATGATCAGAATCTGCCTTTCCTCGGTGTCCATGTGTACATCATTGGCAACGAAACGCTCACCCAGGTTCATCGTCTCAATAACCGGATGGCGCCCGTCCTCGATAAGCAGGTCGGTCGATTCGTCCATCTCGGGGCGGCAATAATTCCGTTCATGGGACAGGTCTGCCAGGCCAAGCAGGATATCCAGGATCGCAACCTTGTCGGCTGTGGCCTGAATACGCTGGCCCTGCGTCGCAACCTGTCTCCGGACTTTCTGGAAAAGGTCGTATTCGATCTCGACAACCCGGTCTTCGGCACCCAGCACCTTTTCTTCATATTCTTTAAGGGTCGGAGTTATGTAGCGTTCGGCATTGGCCAGGGTTTGCTTGCGCTGGTAATCTTCCGGCACACGGTCCAGCTGGGACTTGGTCACTTCGATGTAATATCCAAAGACCCTGTTGTAGCGAACCTTGAGATTCGAGATCCCGGTTTTTTCCTTCTCCTCCTGCTCCAGTCGGGCGATCCAACCCTTACCTTCTCGGCTGATGCTGCGCAACTCATCCAGCTCGCTGTGGTAACCCTCCCGGATCAGACCGCCTTCACGCAAAACAAAAGGTGGGTCGTCGACAATTGAACCGGAAATCAATGCGGCCATATCAGGCAGCGTATCCAGAGATTCGCGCAAACCGGTCAGCATGGGGCTGTCGAGTGGTGCCAGCAGATCGATTATCTGTGGCAGCTTCTCCAGCGAGATGCGCAAGGCTGCCAGGTCCTTGGCATTGCCGGTTGCCATGGCAATCCTGCCGTTGAGGCGTTCCAGGTCGTATACCTCGTCGAGCGCACGGCGCAGATCGTCCCGGCAAAGGCTTTCCCTGACCAGCTCCTCTACGGCTACATGCCGCTCTTCAATACGCTGTCGATCGACCAGCGGATGGGTCATCCAGTGCCGCAGCTTGCGAGCGCCCATGGCCGTCACGGTACGGTCCATAACTCCCAGCAGCGACCCGCGCCGGCCGCCATCATGCAGGGTTTCTGTGAGCTCCAGGTTGCGGCGTGTAAAGTCATCAAGGACCATGTGATCGCGGACATGGTAAGTCTGCAGTGGCTGCAGGTGCGAGATCGAGCCCTTCTGGGTCTCTTCCAGGTAATAAAGAATCATCCCGGCAGCCCTAACCGCCGCCGGCATATCATGGCAGCCAAAGCTTTCCATGGAACTGTCCGGAAATGATTCGAGCAACATTAGCCGCGCACGGTCTTCGGCGGCAGCCCACTCTGGTAGACGATTGACGTTGCGCCCCTGCAGTGAGCCCTGCAGCAGGTTGACCAGGCTGTCGCCGGACTCACCTTCGACCACCAGCACCTCGGCAGGATCACGGGAAATAATCTCCCCGGCCGTACTCTCTGGATCGAGCAGTTCGGTGACGCGGAATTCACCGGTCGTAATGTCGACACAGGCGACTCCGTAACAGCCGTTTTTATCCGGCATTAGAGCCATCAGGTAATTGTTGCGTCGCGGGTCCAAGGTATCGGTGTCAACAACCAGGCCGGGGGTTACAACCCTGACAACCGCGCGCTTGACAATCCCCTTGGCTTGCTTAGGGTCTTCCACCTGCTCGCAGATCGCGACCTTGTGACCATTCTGGACCAGCTTGGCGACATAAGGCTGGCAGCTGTGAAAAGGCACGCCACAAAGCGGAATTTCCGCTGTTGCGCCCTTGTTTCGAGACGTCAGGGTGATATCGAGAACGCGCGCCGCAACCACCGCGTCTTCCATGAACATTTCATAGAAATCGCCAAGGCGAAAGAAAAGAATCGCATCCGGATATTCGGACTTGATCTCCAGGTACTGCTGCATCATGGGAGTGGTTTTTGCCATCTGTGCATAAACTCAACAATAAACTAAAAAAAACAACCCGTTAAAGGGCCGCCCTGGCAACATTAATGCTACGCTTCGCAACATTATTATGTTAACAAAACAGCCAGATCACTGTAAACAGCAAAGACTCATTTATGACATAAACTGAAGGTTGCCAAGCCTTTTAAAGTCCTTTATGGTTAGGACTACTTCAGAATAAGGAGTTCACCATCCTAATGGGGCCTGATAAAGACCTGAAACCACTCCTCCAGGGGTTGAACAAAAACGACTTTAACATTCTTACCCTTGACGATGAGATACGGGTCGACAGGAGGTGCGTCGACTTGCTGCGCCACTTCAATCAGTATTTAGCCTGCCAAGAGGGGCTGTCGCCGGAACAGGCTGCTGAGATCTGCCACGGCGCAGACTATTTCCTGCGTGAATTCATGATCGCCGACCGGCGCGACAATCTTTTCTGTACGACAGCAGAACGTGTTCGACAGTTTGCCGGGCATTGGTACATTATCCGCACCACTGAACCAAACCTCACGGAACTGGCAATGGTCCTCAGGGGCACGGCCCTGTTCTACAATTTCCTCGCGGAGCAAAACCTCATCGACCCGAAGGTCTCGATGGATATTGCACAGCAATGCAATGAAACCGGGTATTACCAGCAAAGAATCGATACTTTCTGGGCCATAGAGGGTGACGGTTTTGACGCCTGGCGACAAGCCTGCCCACTTGAGCCGGTGCCCGACATACCATGACACAGCCGCCCCGATCACCCAAAATAACTGCAGCCTGGCTCTCCGTGTTAACCGCACTCTGCCTGGCAATTTTGAAACTCTTCACCGGTTTTTTTACCGGCAGCTTGGCCGTACTGACCTCGGCCATAGACTCGTTGCTGGACATCCTCATGTCCGGCATCAACCTTATTGCTATCGGACATGCGGAGCAACCTGCAGACGAACAGCACCCTTACGGCCACGGCAAGTTCGAGACGCTCGCAACCCTTTTTCAATCTGTGGTGATTGCCCTGTCCGGTGCCTGGATTATCTACGAGGCAATCCAGCGCATGATCGTGGCCAGCCCGATCAAGCAAACCGGCGTCGGCATTGTGGTCATGTCGATCAGCACAGCCGTTTCATACCTGATCAGCCGGCACCTGCGTAAAGTCGCCAAAGCAACCGATTCGTCGGCACTTGAAGCTGACTCGCTGCACTTTTCAATGGACGTGTACACCAACCTAGCCCTGCTGGCCGGTCTAATCCTCATCACCTGGTTCAACCTGCTATGGCTGGATCCGGTCATGTCGATCCTGGTCGCCTGCTACATCCTTTTTGAAGCACTCCGGCTGATGCGTCACGGCATGCGGGATATCCTTGATGAGCAACTACCCGAAACCGTGCGCAAGGAGATCGAAGAGCTGATCGAAGAACATAAATTCGACCTGTTCGGCTACCACAACCTGCGAACACGGCGGGCCGGGTCACAGAAGTTGATCGATTTCCACTTAACCGTGTGCAAGCACCTTTCGGTTGAAGAAGCACACGATATTACTGACTACATAGAGAAAAAGATCGGCGAGCATATCATCGGTACGGATGTAACGATTCATGTCGAGCCCTGTCGGCGACACGACTGCCCCGGAAGAGACGTCTGTCAGACTCAGAAAGTCCGTCACGCCGAAAAGCAGCATAAGAAATGGTGGCAACAGGACAATGAATCCACAGAGAGTCAGCCGCAATGACAATCAGACAAAAGTGACATTGCTGAACAGATGATGCAGGACAAAACAGGGGCGCAATGTTCATCTCATTGTGCCCCCGTTATGATTTCAGGGTAATTGGATTTTATTGAAGAGAAAGTCTCTGCATCAAGGCACTGACACTCAGCCGTCAGTGTTGGGAATAGTGTCCTCTATGTCCTGACTGGAGACCACATAAGAGAAAGGCCACCTGCGCACAGGTGGCCATTATTTCCTTGACCTAAATACCTCTACCAATAGATCTGTCCTAAACCCCTTGGAGACTATGGTGAGGGTACCCATCAGACAAAGAGTGATCGCGCACGATATGCCCGACCCGGATACGGGAGTGATGAAACAAGACGTCGCGGCCACTAGCTTGCGCATGACGGTGCTCTTGAAGGTTACGCCATCTTGATACAGATTCTTCATCTTCCCAGAAAGAAAGAGAAAGCAGCTTTTTGGGATCTGTCAGACTTTGAAAATATTCTATAGATTTAAAGCCTGGCGTTTGTATTAGTCTTTCTTTCAACATAGCGGCAATACTTAAATACTCTGGCTTTTCTTCATCATTAGGGATCACTTCAAAAATGATTGCGACCATTTGTTCCTCCATTATTAAACCGGATGTGTCTCAAATGCTTTGGTGGCCAGAAGACAAAAGTTCATGTTCCAGGGACATGGTGAATGCGACAATCTTTAAGCTTTAATTTCGTGCTTTGATTGAACATTACAACTGCTGGAGCTAATATCGAAACCAGCGACATTTCAAGTTTCCCCAAAAAACACCGCCAACTTACAACAACAAATAGGCGAGGCCAAATGAGAGCGTTGCATGTATGTGTTCTTATATTGCTCTGGTACGTCAGATTGAAAGAAATGCAACGCTCAAACACCTTTATTGGATAGAAAGTAATCCTTTATTTGCAGTCTTCTATTTGCAGTCTTCGTAAGCCCAGATTTCGGAGGCATTTTCTACCCGGACGACGAGCTTGTCTTCTGTCACATCGACAACAATTCCTTCTTTCCCTAATTTATGATTTGTGACTTGACGCATATCTCCGTGTTTAACCGCTTGACAGACATTGATCAACTCTTCTGTACTCATTCCTTTCGAGCCTCCTGTGGATTAGGTTCGTCAATTAACTCAGATGCTGACAAGTTATATTTTCAAGCCTTGGACCTTTGTCTTGCTTTCGCTCGCGATCAGAAGTGGGCCAATAGAAACGGTTGAATTATTTACCTAAACAACAGTTTGAATAATTTTATGTTTAATCTCTATTAACGTAAATACAATTATGTTACATATAGAGTGCCTATAAAATATATGCATTTTGTCAAATGTAATGTGAGGCTAAATATGAAACAAAATAATGAATGTTCTATTGGAGGTTGTGAAGAGTTGTCGTTACTGCAGGCGCAACTTATGTCATTACAGCGAGAACATCAACAGAGAGAACTTCAACTACGGGAACGGATCAAAGAATTAGACTGTCTCTATAAACTGACAAAATTGATTGAAAAAAACGAGGACTCGCTCGATAAAATACTGCAAGGAGCGATCAACTTATTACTGGTGTCCTGGCAATATCCTAAAATTACCTGCGCTAGAATTCGCTACAGAGAGCAGACGTTCCAGTCAAGTAATTTCAAAACGACCCGATGGAAACAGAAGGCTCCTATAGTCATCTCTGATATTAAGGAAGGGGTCGTTGAAGTTTACTATTTGAAAAAAAGTCCACGTCTGGACGAGGGCCCGTTTCTTAAAGAAGAGCGTTTGCTGATCGACGCTGTCAGTAATCGCCTTGCAAAAGCTGCCGAGAGAATTAACACACGACGACAACTAAAGGTAGAGCGCCAGGCCTTACAAGACGCCAATGCTGCTCTCCATGATTCTTTGGTCCAGAGTCAGCGGGAAAAAAAGAAGGTGGGGGTATCGATCCAAGCCAAGGTCGATAAAATCGTCATTCCAATACTCTATGCTTTGCAAGCGGAAATGAGTTCAAACCAATTGGAATACCTGGAACTACTGAAAAAAAACCTTGAAAATATCATTTCTCCCTTTGTTGAGAAGAGTCAAGTGACCATGTCTAAACTAAGTCCGATCGAGATTCAAATCGGCGATATGATCAAGCACGGCTTATCAACAAAGGAAATCGCCAGAATTCGCGGAATTTCCCCTGCCACAGTAAATCGGCATAGAGAAAGTATTCGGCGTAAACTCGACATAACCAATCGTAAGGTGAACTTGACTTCTTACCTTAATAATATTGTGGATAAGTAGAATTCAGCAATTATTCAAAAATAGTTCAGGCGGCCGACAGAAACTCAACCGGCCTTCTCTTTCAACCTGCGCAAATCATCTATAACATGCAGGCTGCCCTTGCGGCGGTCGTCCATCTCATCAAAAATCCTTTGAGCCATGTCACTGACCCGATCCACCGATGTCTCGATCTGTCGGGTGTTGCCAGCCTGTTGTGACGCGGCATTCACCATATCATCAGTCATAGCCCGGACTTCTTCTACCGCGGCGACGATGCTCTTGACGCCATGAGCCTCCTCCCTGGAAGCTCTGGAGACCTGCGATGACATCTCGCCCAGTTCCTCAATCGCATGACTCACACCGACGACCGACTCTGAAATTTCCTGAGTCGATCTGCGTATGTCATGTGCCATGTCCATGGCCTGGTGTGAACTGTCCAGAATCTGGGCGAGCACATCGGCCATTTCCACACCCTGTTCCATCCCCTGCATGACGAGTCGCGTCATCAAA
>JAFDBW010000163.1 GCA_019313105.1 Deltaproteobacteria bacterium
CTGCGGCATATTGAACCATGGATCAGAATGCCCAAAACGATATTAATCAACAGTTACCCTCTTTCTGGCACATCAAGTACTCTTCTGGTCGCCAATATTCATGGCATCAACTTTACCTTGGGAACAGACTCATACAAAAAACAACTTGAAGAAATGCAGCAGATTCTCTCCAAGCACAGCGGCCCCCTCCTTGTGGTCGGTGATTTTAACAATTGGAGTCAAGAAAGAACAAAGGTAATGAATGCAATGGCCGATGAACTCTCGTTGATACGATTGGAATATGAAAGTTCAAGCTCATCCATCAGGTTCGGCGGCAACGTGGATCACATTTTTTATCGGGGGCTCGTTCCACTGTCCCATGCGTCCCCTCAGGTGTTGTCTTCTGACCACAACCCAATCTCAGCGCAGTTCCGTGTTGTCGAAACGAAAACAGCGGAGTTGGTCCAATGAAAATGCTGTCCGGACCGCTTCTTTTAATCTGCATTGTGAGCACAATCCTGCTTCTTGACACTGGGATTGTCTATGCTGACAAAAGTGACGAAATCAATCACCTGTTGGAGTTTATGGCTCAGTCGGATTGTACCTATGTTCGAAACGGCAAGGAGTATAGCGCTCTGGAAGCCCGTGATCATATTGCCAGTAAATATGAGTCTGTGAAATGGCGGATAAAAACCACCGAGGCCTTTATCGGTAAGATAGCGTCACGCAGCAGCCTCTCGGGGAAACAATATCTGATACGCTGTGAGGGAGAAGAGCAAACCACCGAACAATGGCTTTTCAGGGAATTGGGAAACTACAGAAATCGACATCAGTAAGCAAAATTTAAATTGCTGCCCGCACAATCAGAACTCTGACGGGAGAAGTCTCTATAATAAGGGTTGTTGGTTCAACCCCTTAACTGGAAGAGCGGAACACATGGGCTCATTCATCAATAACTGCGGCTTAAGACGCCGGTCTTTCCGTCGAATTCTGCTGTTCTCTGCCGGTCTGTTGATTGCCGGTTGCGCAACCACTCTCCCTTTTGATTATGATCGCACCCCTTCTGCGGCTCTTGAGAATCCGGAACAAACTGAACTGGGCAGATTCTTCCAGCCCGAGCTGAAGGCTCACCCGGGCAAATCTGGAGTTCTTCTTGTTCCCACAGGCGAATGGGGGTTTCGTACCCGTGCCGGTCTGTCCAACCAGGCCGAGAAGACCATCGATGTCCAGTATTACATCTGGGATGCGGACACTTCCGGTCGCATCATTGCTGAACGGCTTCTACGCGCCGCCGACCGGGGTGTTCGGGTACGCATGCTGCTCGACCATCTCACGACCAAGGATACGGATTTCAAATTCTCGCAGATGGATGACCACCCCAATATCGAGATCCGACTGTACAATCCCTTTGCGAATCGCAGATTCCAACTCCTCGAATTTTTATTCAGTCTCGAGCGACTCAATCATCGCATGCACAACAAGGCGTTCATTGTTGACAATGCCATGGCCATCGTCGGCGGGCGTAACATCGGCAATAATTATTTCGGGGTTGATGCAGCTTCCAATTTCCGGGATCTGGATCTGGCAATCGTTGGGCCAGTGGTACAGGATGTATCCACAAGTTTCGACCAATTCTGGAACAGTGAATTCGCCGTGCCCATAAGCTCTGTTGTTGAGGAGAGGTTGTCTGAACAGGATCTCCAGGAGAAAAAATCGAACCTCTACCTTTGGGTGGAAGAGCTTGAGGACTACCCTTATCCCATCGACACCACCCCCGATGACGTTATGGCAAAGTTGAAAGATTTCCGTGAGGACTTCATCTGGGCCACTGCGAAAATCATTTATGACGAAGCTGACAAGCCTGAAGCCAAGGAGGAAGAAGTCGCCGACCAATTGATTCTGCTCGGTAAAGAAAAAGACCGTGAAGTTATAATTGAGGCGGCATATGTGGTCCCGGGCCCCGAGGGTGTGGAAAGAACGCGCATAAACAAGGAAAAGGGCATTCGACAGCGTTTGCTGACCAATTCTTTGGCAACCAATGATGTCGCTGCGGCGCATGCCGGTTATGCAAAATACCGCCGTGACCTGATCAGAAATGGATTGGAACTCTATGAACTTCGACCAGATGCGAGATCTGTCAAGCGCAACTGGTCGCTAGTGGCCGGTCGCTCCAAGGCGAGTCTGCACACCAAAGCTTTTGTCGCCGACGGGGAAGTTGTCGTGATCGGTTCGTTCAACGTCGATCCTCGATCCACAGCACTCAACACGGAGATCGTTATCGTGGTGGAAAGTCCTGAACTGGCAGCCCAGGTTCTGACATACATGGATGAGGGAATACTACCCGAGAACAGCTATCGGGTTGTCCTGGAGGCTGACGCGGAGACAGGCACCGAACGCCTGGTTTGGATTACAGAAATTGAAGGCGAGACTGTTCGTTATTACTCGGATCCGGAGGTTAGCTTATGGCGTCGCGTGAACTCGTGGTTCATGGGGCTATTCCCCATTAAAAAACATCTTTAGACTTTTTGAACAAAAAGCAAGGACGTTCTTGACAACTATCAACAAAAGGGTTCAGACGAAAAGGGCTACCCCGGGAAGGTCGTTCTCATGTAAACATTGGTTTGGATGACTGTACCCTCAAAACGAGCTTCTTAAATATCACGATTTCTGAGAGGTGAAACGGTTTCTTATTTAAAAAGAGTATCCAGTAAACTCAATACACGAAACTATGGCCACCAAGGTTCGATTCCTGGTGGCCTTTTAATTTCTTTATTGACATACATGACAAAATTAGTAAGATATTAACTATGTAAGCCTGTTCCGTATATATCTCTTTAACAACCCTCTAACCTAACAACTATCGTAGACTTTTTATGGCAGGTCAACCCTAGGGAATCTTCTTCAAAACCTCATATAAAAAATACAATACATTGTCTTCGATAAGAAAATGTATAATGAAAAGCTACTCTTGTTATCTACATTTCAGGAAAGACCAAAGGTTCAAAGCACAAGAACGAGCCTTAGTTTTCCTACCCTTAGATCCTCAAGATTTGCCATACCATATTGTTGATATTTGCGAAGGCGGTCTCTCTTTCCGTTATCTCGGTAATAAGATCAAAACCTCGGAAATTCCGCCAATCAGTCTTTATTATGAATATGAATTGATCGTCGAGGATTTGCCAGTGAAGGAGGTGTTTGACTATCAATTGCACGACGACATTGTCCCGATTCGTCGCAAAAGTCTCTGTTTCGAATCACTCAGCATGGAGCAACACCATAGACTCTCGTTATTTATTGAGCGCTTTACTAAACCACCCTTAGACAGGCAGATTCACTAGATAAGAGTCAATAGACCACCCTGCCTGGATGGACCATTTTATTAGTCGCGACTTCTAGAACAACTGAAGCCCTTCTAAATTTCAGCCTTCCTGCATAAAACATCGTCTGTTAAATATTAAATAGTCTGCTAACAATTAATTAACCTTCCTGAGTGAATTTGACACGAGTCAGGTTCATCCCAATAAACACAAAACTTATCTGGCTTACTTTTATTTTGAGGAAATGTAGTTAAACTAATATCACAAATTATTTATTCAGATGGAGAGATCGTATGCGTTCTTTTGTTTTTATTTACATTTTGGCAATGTTGGGAGCGATTGTATTTCTGACGGTTCAATACTCGTTTTGGGTAGCATGCGTTATCACATATATTTTCACCATGTTGGTTATTGCTGTGAATGCTTATATCGGAGGAAGCAGGCCTTCGTGGAAAACAAACTCCAAGGTTTTAAATCATAAGCCAGAAGAAATAATCGCAAAAGATGAAGGGCAGGTCGCATCGGAAGCCCTCAAGGCTGCTTGAAAAGTTTATTCGTTCTGTACCTATAAAAACTCTAGATTTGGTCAACTGGGATCGTCCCTCGGTGATCTTTTCTAAATGTCACAACTTATAAAACACGGAAGCCCTCAATCTTCTGACCAGGGGCTTTTCCTACATTGCAGACATAAGAATTTCATGTTTTTGCGAACTTGGAGACTTCAAAACAACAAGAGAGGATAAACAGTAAGGATCCACTCGCAAGTATCAAGCTACCTGCCTGTTTGAAATTCGTTCTTAAAATCAAGATATTTGAGAGGCTTTTTAATTGTGGTCTTGTCCACGACTACAATTCTTATGCTAATCAACCTTTGCATTTACGAGTTAAATCCGCGTTTAAATTTATTCAAGATAGGCGCTCCTCAGCGCTGTAATGCTTTCAGGGCATTGAACAACACGCCAATGTCGTGGTCGCCACGATAGATTGGTGAGACCGCACGCTCAACTCCAAGAAGTCCGAAGACTGCCATCTGTGCGCACCGAACCGAATATTCCACGGTAAATACGCAATCGTTGGGGACTTCGACAAACTGGCCGAGAAAGGCGAAATTGGAGGCGCCAGGAGGAATCACATGCGGGCGATCACCGACGCTGCGTGGCATGAACTGGCTGTCGATGTAGGGCATCATACAGGGCACGCAACTGATTTTTTGCATCAAGGGCTGCATCATGTCCAAGATGCCGAGATGGGAGAAAAGCTCAAACATGACCTCCTCACCGCTGCACTCTGCCATCGGCTTCTTCACAAAATTTCCCAGGGCATCCGGCAACAGACCATCTCCCCAAAAGACAAAAACGTTGTCGGGCTGGTTCCTGAAGTGTGGTTGATGGGCGAGCACCACCGACATAAACCAGTTGGAGTCTGTTATCGTTACCAGCCCACCGGTCCCCGCAGGGTTACCGGTAAAATTCTCCATGTACTCGAAAAAGGTGGGGTCTTTCAAAGTCACAGTGAACGACATCCACTTCGACTTTTTTGGGTCATCGCAAAAGATTTGCGGTCTGCCGAACGCCTCATCCTTTGCGGCGATCCGCTTCCAAAGCGCCCACGACCCAACAGCGCTCTTCGGCAGAAAAGGTGCCGGCGATGTCATGCTGCCAGTAGCGGCGCTCTCCACCATTGAACCTAAGGTGACAAACAGGCAGTCGGCCTCAGCAAGCGTGGTTTTTTGATGCCCTTCCGGATTAAGTATATGAAGAGCCGTGGCACGCTTGTCTGTTCCGTCGATATCGAAGTCGATATCGACAACTGGTGTACTCAACTTGAAGTTGACACCGTGCTCTCTTAACCATGTTTCGATCGGCAGAACCACCGAATCATACTGGTTGTAGTAGGTCCGCATAATCCCCTTCAACTGATTGAAGCCAGGCAAAAGGTGGATAAAACGAACCGCGTAGCGACGCATTTCGGCAAGGCTGCTCCAACGCTGAAAAGCAAAGGTGGTGCTCCACAGAAACCAGTACACGGTATCGAAAAATTCCGGGGGGAACCATTCTTCGATGCTTTTATTACCAAGCGATTTTTCGGAGCTCATCGTCAACTTGAGCAGGTCGACGATGTCATGCTTACTTAGACCATAAGAAGAGACGTCCATCTTCTCACCACTCTTGAGAAGACGTGAGTGTGACCCGGAGACGACCTGCCGGTTAAACGCAAAAATCTCCTCTTTGACCGAAATCGCCGGGTCATCGAGAGATGGAATGGCAGAGAGCAGGTCCCAGGTACAGACGAAATGCTCCTCATGCATCCGCCCGCCGCGGATCAGGTAGCCTTCTTCAGCAGACCCGGACCCGTCGAGAGCTCCTCCGCTGACATCCGCGCCATCGAAGATGGTGATGTCTTGCCCGCCGCAACCCCCTTCACGAATCAGGTAAACAGCGGTAGCCAGCCCGGCAATACCTCCACCAACGATATAAAACTTGCGACCCGCTTGCGAACTTGCATTGTTCATGGGGGCTCTCCTTGTGCGATGGGGAAAAATGACATTGCCATTCCAGAAGGCTGGTGCAATGAATCCCTTCTCTCTTAGGAGCACCATCAAAAAAGGCAAGGCGTGAGTTCAAACAGCGCCAAAATAGCTGCCTTGTCTTTACAATTAGTTGTATCAGGCTGCACGATAACTTCAACGACGGTTCAGAATATGTCATTTTGAGATTAAATCGTCACTTACCAACATATTGTCAAAAAAGGTCTGTCCTATTGGACGGCCTTTCTCTTTTTGCAGCGTATCTAAGAGTTGCTCTCGATTTCCCGTTTTTGACGATCTATATCAAGAATAGACATAATGGCTGACAGCTAAGACGAAAAGAGACCTGCCCCTTGCAAACGTGGGTTATGTTGGGATCGCGAAGAACTCAACACAGAGCCATAACCAAGGAGGCAGGTCGTGAAAAAGTCTACCATGTATGTCGGTCTGGATGTCCACAAAAACTCAATCGAAATTGCCATTGCCGAATCCGGTCGCCGTAGCGAGGTGAGAAGCTACGGCAGCATTAACGGCACACTGTCCGCCCTCGACAAAGTCATCCGCAAGCTGGAAGCAAAAGGCGACTCACTCTCTTTTGCCTACGAAGCCGGGCCTTGCGGATATGAAATCTACCGGCATCTCCAAAGCAAAGGCTACGACTGTATCGTCGTAGCCCCTTCGATGATCCCCCGACATAGCGGCAACCGTATCAAGAACGATCGCCGCGATGCACAGATGCTGGCGCGGCTGCACCGGGCCGGTGAACTAACCAACATCTACGTTCCCTCATTGGAAGACGAGGCGATGCGGGATCTCAACCGCGTCCGTGAAGATGCCAAGGCGGTCGAGAGGAAGGCCAAGCAGCGCATCCTGATGTTTCTGCTGCGCCATGGGCACCGCTACGGGGGCAAGACGCCGTGGAGCAAAGCCCACTTTAACTGGATCAGCACCTTGCGGTTCCCGCATCCGGCTCAGCATGTCGTCTTGCAGGAACCCTCGACGCCCTGTCTGAATGTACAGCTCGGGTTAATCGTCTGACCGAGCAGATTCAGCAACTCCTGCCCGAGTGGCGGATGTATCCGGTGGTCAAAGCACTCCAGGCACTGCGAGGCGTTTCCCTGGTTGTTTCCGCAACGACTGTCGCTGAGCTTGGTGACTTGACCCGCTTTGATAGCCCGGTTGAGTTGATGTCGTATCTCGGCCTTGTGCCTTCGGAACATTCCAGCGGTGAATCGACCCGGCGTGGATCCATCACTAAGACCGGCAACGGCCATGTGCGCCGGGTTCTGGTCGAGGCCGCCTGGTCCTACCGGCTCCCGGCCCGGATCAGTGCAAAACTGCACAAACGGCAGGAAGGGATTTCTCGCGAGGTTTGCGATATATCATGGAAGGCACAACTTCGATTGTGTACCCGCTACAAACGATTGCTGGCCAAGGGGAAAGCGAATCAGTTGATCATCACCGCCATCGCCCGTGAGCTGTGCGGATTCATCTGGGCTATTGCCAACGAAGTCGAAGCAGCCAAAGCATAAGCAAGTATTGAACGGAGAACCATAAACGGAAAAGCAAGGAAGAGATGAACCATTAACCAAATATTCCAGAGCAGTACCAGAGGCGCAACCACGGTCAGGAGAACCCTCGGTAATCCTAATTGATAAGGCCCAGGCCGAACTCACGCTAGTAGAGAGAGGCAGCTCCGCGACGAAACCAAGTCAGGCGGTAACCAACCCGCGAATATCAGAGTGATCAACCGTCGCAACACCGGTTCCGTCTCTGGCACTGCTCTGGAATCATAAAAACAACAAACCACGAAACCTTGTGGGCGGGAACGTTGTGCTCTCTTGACAACTGTCAGCCATATCAGGATTTGTAAGAAGAAGCTATAATTGTAATTGATGTTAGGCTACTAGGATTCTATTTATCTTGAGTTATGATTAAAAC
>JAFDBW010000164.1 GCA_019313105.1 Deltaproteobacteria bacterium
TCATTCACATGCTTGTTCGCTTACGCGGTCATGGCTGCCGAAACGAAAAACCGTACATCAAACATCAAGTTGCCCGGAATCATGAGTAAGGTGTTCGGCGGGGCGTTCGTCGGCTCGGGCGTGTTTCTCGCTTCGGCGAGCCAGAAATAGCTTTGAAAATCAAAGGGAAGCTCTTTGGCTCCCCGGATATTGACACGCTCTGCACGTGATGTGGAGTTTGTTTTTTTTCTGGCAGATGGAGTGTCTATCAATATTGGGGCAACAGATTAGCAATCTGTTGCCCTTTCTGTTATGAAGCCTGGTTAGTCTTCTACTCCCTTTTATTAACGTCCAACCTTGTCTCGTTAATTACCATTGACCCAGTCACAGAGTCTGTCGATCCCCTCGATAACCTTGAAGCAGCAGTTCCCCAAAAAATCATCCGGCAGCGGTTCGCTCAGCGGGTAGCGCCCAGAGTTGGAAAGTGCTTTTGCGCCGTCAAAGTCGACCAGTGCCAGCCTGGTTGTCAACTCGTGGTCAGGGCGGCCGAAGGAGGTCCCGGGCAGGAGCGCCACTCCGGTCTGCTCGAGGATTTTTTCGCACATCTCGGTCGAGTTGCTGATACCGCGTGCCGCGAGCTTGTCCTTGAGCGGCGTGAAGTCCGGGAAGATGTAAAACGCCCCCTGCGGCGGTGCGACCATCGCACCTTTGGCGGCCAACTGGCCGCAGACGTGGTCAGACAGGGCCTTGAGGATACGCCTCGAGTGGCTCAGGTACTCCTCAATGCGGGGGCCTCCCCGAAAAGCCCTGACTGCAGCATACTGTATCGGCGCGCTCGTCGCGGTGAAGGTTTCACTGGAAACGGCAGCCATGCCTTCGAGTAGCCAGTGCAGCGCCGCCGGGAAAGCGAATGTGCCGAGTCGCCAGCCGCCGGCGCCACACCACTTGCTCAGGCCGCTGCTGATAATAGTTCCTTCCGGGTAGTGCCTGGCGACAGAGGTATGCGTGCCTTCGAAGTTAAGTTCACCGTAAATCTCGTCGGAAAGAAGGATGATTTTATACTTTCTGGCGATCTCTGCCAGGGCTTTTAACTCATCGTCGGTATAGCTGCAACCGGTCGGGTTGTTGGGGTAGTTGAGGATGACGATGCGTGGCTTGGTCGGATCCTTTCGACATAATTTATCCAACTCCTCCGGCGTCAACAGCCAGCGGTTGTCCCGATGGGTCGGCAGCCAGTAGACATGCCTGCCGATGATATGAGCCTGCGGTGCGTAGGAGACCCAACTC
This sequence comes from Deltaproteobacteria bacterium, assembly GCA_019313105.1. Taxonomy (GTDB): domain Bacteria; phylum Desulfobacterota; class Desulfuromonadia; order Desulfuromonadales; family BM103; genus JAFDBW01. The sequence goes on from JAFDBW010000164.1 coordinate 1,267, forward strand.
GGGGTTGGAATGAGCAAATCGCCGTAATAAGCCAGTTGCAAAATAAACATCAGCTCTTTCGACCCGGGACCGACGAGGATATTCTCCGGACGAAAATTGAGGTTCTGGGTCCGTTGATAATATCCGACCACGGCCTGCTGCAAGGCAGGAAGTCCACGTACCGGGAGGTAATCCTTCTGATGGGCGTTGGCCTGGAGCTCCTCAACGACCGGGAGAGGCACCGGGAAGGGTGATTGGCCCAGGCCCATTTTGTAGACCTGTCGGCCGTCGGCTATCAGCGTGTTGCTGAGTTCGTTAATGCCAAGGGTTGCCGAAACTGGCAGCCCACGGACATTCAGGTTGAGGTGTTTTTCAAAGTAGTTCTGTTGATTCATTTGGCCTCCAGGTGAGAATCCCTCGTTGAAGTGTTATAGTCTGGCTTCCCGCTCGACGATTTTCTGCCCTGTTTCGATATAGTGCTGTCGAATCATCATTTCGATATTCACAGCATCTTTCTGGTGGAGCGCGTTGATAATATCCAGGTGCCGATCACGGATTTCTTCTGGAGAATAGACTCGCGACCAGTGTTTATAGAAGAGCAGGTGAAGTTTCAGGCTGAGTTGTCTGGTGAAGAGGACAATCTGGGCGTTGCTGCAATGAGAAAACAGCTCCTCGTGAAATTGCTGGCCAAGGTCGATCAGCGCCTTGTGTTTTCCCTGGCGGGCATAGGTCTCCATTTTGTGCGCCATCTCCTCAAGTCGAGCGAGGTCATTGGCTGTAAAATTATTGATGCCCTGGGCGACAGAGAATCCTTCCAGAACGCCGCGGGCGACGTAGCTGTCGGTAATCTCTTTAGCGGTGAGAGTGGCAACGAAATTGCCGATCTGGGGACGATAGACAAGTAAGCCGGAACTGACCATATCTGCAAGAGCCTCGCGAATCGGTGCGCGGCTGATGCCAAGCTCTTTGGCCAAGTGGCTTTCTAGGATTTTTTCGCCCGCCCGGTAACGGTTCTCCCGCATCCCATCGTAAAGGTATTTTATGACGTGGTCTTTGTAGGTTGAACGTTCTATTGCCATAAGCTTCTCTGACCCCAATAATTGTAGATTGTCGAATGTCGACATTATGCGTCTTGTAAAAAAAATGCAATAAAAAATACAAGCACCTGAGTACATATGAGTCTGCTTGTTTTGTCCAACCGAGTTGATTCTGCCATAGTCCTGGCGACACTGGTGGTTGCGATGGCCCTGCCTGAACGGGAACGTAACCTCTCCAATTTGTAATCACCCCTTCTCGATAACCGTGCTAACAGAAATGGCCACCCGGCAATAAACCGGATGGCCATCAGTTTTTGAAAAAATCAGCTCGCCAAGCATGGGTCAACCAGTGGCAACTGATCGCTTATCCATGGACGGCCTTGCCGAATGCACCGAGTGCTGCCTCCTTGAAGGCCTCACTCAGGGTCGGGTGGGCATGCATGGTCAGCGCCACGTCCTCGATACTGCCGCCAAACGACATAATAGTGACCGCTTCACTGATCAGTTCCGAAGCGCAGGGCCCGATGATGTGCACGCCGAGTATCCGGCCGCTGTCCGGGCTGGCTAGGACCTTGACGAAGCCGTCGACATTGTCCATGGCTCGGGCGCGACCGCTGGCCAAGAACGGGAAGCGACCGACCTTGTAAGCTGTCCCCTGATCTTTGAGTTGCGCTTCAGTTGGACCGATCGACGCTGCCTCGGGGTGGGTGTAGACAACGCCGGGGATCAGGTTGTAGTCGACGACAGGGTTTTCTCCGGCGAACCGTTCGGCGAGCACAACAGCTTCGTCCATCGCCTTGTGGGCAAGCATCGGGCCGTGGATCAGGTCGCCGATAGCGTAGATATTCGTTGCGCTGGTCTGGTAGTTGTCATCGACGATGATGCGTCCGGTTTCATCAAGCTTGACGCCTGCTTCGTTGAGGGCCAGACCATCCGTGCACGGTTTGCGTCCGGCCGCGACCAGCACCTTGTCGCAGGCGAGGGTCTGTTCAATCTTGCCCTCCAGCTTGAGGGTAACGCCGCTGTCGCCTATTTCCATGCTGGTGACCCTGGTGCCGGTATGAATGACCATCCCTTGTTTCTGCAGGCTCTTCAGCAGTGCTTCGGTCACTTCCTGATCGGTGCCCGGCAACATCTTCTCCAGCATTTCCACCACGGTAACCTTCGCGCCCAGTCGCAGCCAGACCGAACCGAGCTCCAGGCCGATATAGCCGCCACCGATCACGACCAGATGTTCCGGGACTGTGTCGTAACCAAGGGCATCCCGGGCCTGGCCAACCTGCTTGCCGTCCTGGGGCAGGCTGGGAATGTCGACAGCCACACTGCCGGTCGCCAGAAGAATGCGCTTGCCCTGCAGGATCTGCTCTCCTGCTTCGGATGTCGCAACGACTTGCAAAGGGCCGTCGGCCGAAGGGGTGCCAAGTCGGCCGGTGCCGGTGATTAGGGTGATCTTGTTCTTCTTGAACAGGCTGGCAACACCGCGAGTCAGGCGGGTGATGATCTCTTCCTTACGCTGCATCATCTTGCCAAGGTCCAGTGACGGCGGGTTCACTAGGATGCCATGTCCGGCGAACTTGTCGCGGGCCTGGACAAAGAGTTCGCTGGAATCGAGCAGGGCCTTGCTCGGAATGCATCCCTCGTTGAGGCAGGTGCCGCCGAGGGCGTTGCGCTTTTCGATGACGGCGACGCTAGAGCCGAGCTGTGCGGCACGGATTGCAGCAACATAGCCACCGGGGCCGCCGCCGATAACGATCAGATCATAAACATTACTCATAATTTGCTCCGCAAATTAGCAGCGCGAAACGCGAAGGGCGAAACGCGGAAAATCTATTAAAGCTCAAGAAACAATTCTGAGGGATCTTCTATGTATTCCTTGATTAGCTTGAGGAAACCGACCGCTTCGCGGCCGTCGATCAGACGATGATCGTAACTCAAGGCCAGGTTCATGATCGGACGGATGACGATCTCACCATCCTCGACCACCGGCCGGTCCTGAATCGAGTGCATGCCGAGCACCCCGCATTGCGGGGGATTGATGATCGGCGTGCTCAGCAATGAGCCATAAATGCCGCCGTTGGTGATAGTGAATGTGCCGCCTTCGAGATCGGCAAGGGTCAGCTTGCGGGCATTGGCCTTGGCGGCAAGGTCGGCAATCTGCTGTTCGATCTCGGCGAAGGTCAGCTGGTCCGCATTGCGCAGGACCGGGACCACCAGGCCGCGGTCGGTGCCGACGGCAATGCCAATATCGTAATAGTGCTGATAGACAACATCGGTGCCGTCGATGCGGGCATTGACCGCCGGATATTCCTTAAGGGCCTCGATGCTGGCCTTGACGAAAAACGACATCATACCGAGTTTGATGCCGTGCCTCTTGGTAAAATTCTCCTGGTGGCGAACACGCAGCTTCTTCACCCACGACATGTCCGCTTCGTTGAAAGTCGTCAGCATGGCGGTTTGTTGACGGGCCTGCAGCAGGCGCGCAGCGATGCGCTGGCGAATCGGCGTCATGGCCTGGCGGCTTACCGGACGGCCGTCATCTGCTGCTACGGTGACAGCAGGCTCGCCCTTCGATGTCTGTTTATCGCCCGGCTCTCCCTTGGTCTTCTGCTCTGGCTTGGTGGGCTCTGCGTGGGCGAGGACATCGTCAAGGATCACTCTGCCCTGACGACCGCTGCCGGCCACCTGGTCGAGATCGATGCCACGCTCTTCCGCCTTCAGGCGTGCCGCCGGATTGACCGGGGCTGTACTGGTCTGCTCCCGGGATGCCGCAGTCGGTTCTGTCTCGGGCTTTGCGGGAGGCGGTTCTGCTGCTGGCTCGGTCGCGGCCATTTCGGCGACCTCGCCCTCTTCAATGGTGGCAATCACGGTGCCGATCGGCACCGTCTCGCCGACCGGGACGACGATGTGCAGGATGCCGGAGGCCTCGGCGTTCAACTCGACGTTAACCTTGTCAGTCTCCAGCTCGCAGATAATCTCGTCCTTGGCGACCGTGGCGCCATCGTCTTTCAACCAGTTGGCAACCAGGGCTTCGAGGATCGATTCGCCGACTTCAGGGATTTTTATCTCCATTTTTTCAGTCCTTGTTGTTCAGTGCGCTGTCAATGATCTGCTGTTGCTCTTCGCGATGGCGGCGATGGGAGCCGACCGCAGGGGCAGATGCAGGCCGACGACCACAGTAGTCCGGTTCTCTTCCCAGGGCCCTTATCAGGCTGGTGTGCAGATGCGGCCACGGCCCCATGTTTTTTGGTTCTTCCTGGACCCACGCAACGCGGCTGGCTTTGCTGTAACGTGACAGCATCTCCTGCAGTTTCTCCTCATGCAACGGATAGAGTTGCTCAACGCGCATGACACCGACATCGTTGCGACCCGCCTCTTCGATTGCGGCCTGGATTTCATAGAATATCTTGCCGCTGCAGAGCAGCAGGGTTTTCACCTCATCGTCGGGAATGGCGCAAGGGATGAACGCCTGGAAAGCCCCATCGCTCAACTCCTGCAGCGTGCTGGAGCAGGCTGGCAGGCGCAGGAGGCTCTTCGGGGTGAAGACGATCAGCGGCCGCCGGTAAGGCAGCTTGCACTGACGGCGCAAAAGGTGGAAGAATTGTGCCGGGGTGCTCGGGTAGACGACATGCATGTTGTTGCCCGCGCACAGGTTCATGTAGCGCTCGATGCGGGCGCTGGAGTGTTCCGGTCCCTGACCTTCGTAGCCATGGGGAAGGAACATGACCAACCCGCTTGACCGGTCCCACTTGGTGCCGCTGGTACCGATAAACTGGTCTATGATGACCTGGGCGCCGTTGGCGAAGTCGCCGAACTGGGCTTCCCATATGGTCAGTGCGTTCGGGCTCTCCAGGGAGTAGCCGTATTCCAGCCCGAGCACCGCGGCCTCGGAGAGCATGCTGTTGTAGATCTGGATGGCGGCCTGTCCCTTTTCCAGGAAAGCCAGAGGAACGTAGAGCTGTCCGGTCTTCTGGTCGACCAGGGTTGAGTGACGCTGGTTGAAGGTGCCGCGGCGCGAGTCCTGGCCCGACAGCCGCACCGGAGTATTCTCAGTCAGCAGCGAGGCAAAGGCGAGGGACTCTGCGTTGGCCCAGTCGATCCCTTCGCCCTGCATAACACATTCCTCGCGACGCTTGAGCATGCGGGCGATCTTCTGATGGGCGTTAAAGGTCTCCGGAAGGTGCGCCAGGCGGGCTGCCAGCTTTTTCAGGGACTCTGCAGGCACTTTTGTCTCGGGTTCTTCCCGTGAATAGTCACGTTGGACACCTGTCCACTTGGCCTGGAAGCCGACATCGGTCTGTGCCTTGGGCCCCTGTTCGAGTGCCTCGTCCAGCCGCCTGGTAATCTGTCCGACGCTTTCATCGATGGTCTCCCGGGCAATCCCGGCAGCCACCAGGCGTTCGGCATAAATCTCGTGCAGCGGCGGCCGCTTGCGAATCTTGCCGTACATCAGCGGCTGGGTGAAAAAAGGCTCGTCACCCTCGTTATGGCCGTGCCGGCGATAGCAGATGACTTCGACGACTACATCTTCACCGAACTCCTGACGATATTCCAGGGCCAGGTTGGTTGCGTAGACAACTGCTTCCGGGTCTTCGCCGTTGACGTGGAAGATCGGAACCATAAGCATTTTCGCCACGTCGGTGGCATACAGGGTCGAACGCGCGTGGACCGGGGACGTGGTAAAACCGATCTGGTTGTTCAGGACCAGGTGGAAAGTCCCGCCCGACTGGTAACCGTCAATCTGCGAAAGGTTCAGCACTTCCGTGACCAGGCCCTGTCCGGCGAAGGCTGCATCACCATGGATTAGCACCGGCAGGACCCGTTTTTTGCCGCCGGGGCCGTAACTGACATGGCGTGCACGGCACTTGCCGATCACCACAGGATCGACGGCCTCGAGATGGCTGGGGTTGGCGGCAAGGCTCAAGTGGATGGCCGCCCCGGTTGCAAGCGTGAGGTCACAGGAATAGCCCTTGTGGTATTTGACGTCGCCGTCGCCGACGAACGCCAGCTCAAGGTTGTCCTTGAACTCGGCGAAAATATTCTCCAGGGGCTTGTTGAAAATGTTGGCCAAGACGTTGAGCCTGCCGCGGTGGGCCATGCCCATTAGCAGGTCACTGACACCTCTTTGTGCCGCCTGGATCAGCAGGCTGTCGAGCAGGGGGATGATGACCTCGCCGCCTTCAAGCGAGAAGCGTTTCTGGCCGAGGAACTTGCGATGCAGGAAAGCTTCGAACAGGGTCGCTTCTTGGAGTTTCTTCAGGATGTGAAGTTGCTCATCGCGGGAAAAATCCGCTCGATTACGTTTCTCCTCCATGCGTTGTTTCAACCAGTCCCGTTTGTGCGGGTCCTGGATGTGCATGAACTCAACCCCAATGACACCACAGTAGGTTTCCTCGAGCAGTTCGATAATCTCTTGCAGTGTGGCACTCTGGTGGGGAAAGCGCAGAGGGTAAAAAGTCCGTGTCAGGTCGGCTTCAGTCAGGCCGAATGCGGCGAGGCTGAGTTCGGGATGGTCGGTGCGCTCCGGCGTGAGAGGGTCCGTAGCGGCCTGCAGGTGGCCGAGGTCCCGGTAACGATAGATCAGGGAGTCGACGGCAGAATTCTTGGCGGCAAGGTCCCGATCGGTTGCCGGTGCCTGCTGGGCAAGATCAAACCCTTGAAAAAACGCCTGCCAGTCGGGTGATACCTTGTCGGGATCGGATTTCCAGAGTTGGTAGTGTTCTTCCAACCACTCCGGGCTTACATTACTGGATAGACTCATTGATGCCCCTATGATTACAGTCGATAGCGGATCGAAATTCCATGAATTATATCAAGGGGGGTCCCCCCCGGCAAATGTGCTGGAAGCATGGCTGACGCATCCAGTTCCTAACCTTTCGGCATACAGATCCCTTTCTTGCAGGAAAGGGTCGAGTCGTAGGGGAGGTTGTCAAGAAAACGCTCCGCCTGGATGGCCGCCATGCAGCCGGTGCCGGCTGCTGTCACGGCCTGTCGAAATTGATGATCCTGAACATCCCCTGCGGCAAAAACTCCTGAAATATTGGTCTCGGTGCCGTTGCGGGTCAGGATATAGCCATCATCGTCCATCTCCAGCTGGTTGAGGAAAAGTTCGGTGTTCGGCCGGTGGCCGATAGCGATAAACACACCGTCGCAGGCCAGCTCGTTTTCGTTGCCTGTCTTCAGATTCCTGGTGCGGATGCCGGTGACCCCGGCGGAATCCTCGAGGATTTCCGTCAGTACCGAATCCCAGATAAAATTGATCGCCTTGTGGGTCAGTGCACGATCGGCAAGGACCGGTGTTGCCCGCAAAGAGTCGCGACGATGGACCACCGTCACCTTGCTGGCAAAGCGGGTCAGGAAAACGGCCTCCTCCATTGCAGTGTCACCACCACCGACCACGACGACTTCACGGCCGCGATAGAAAAATCCGTCGCAGGTGGCACAGACCGATACCCCGCGGCCGTACAGTGCCTCTTCGTTGCCCAGGTCGAGCAGTTTTGGTGAGGCCCCGGTGGTAATAATCAGGGAGAGACAGCGATACATCTCTTCTCCGGTCCAGATCCGGAAGGGGCGTTCCTGCAGGTCGACCCTGGTGACCTCCCCCTCAACGAACCGCGCACAAAAACGTTCAGCCTGACGACGCATATTTTCCATCAGGTCCGGGCCATCGATGCCTTCCGGAAAGCCGGGAAAGTTGTCGACTGCTGTAGTGGTCGTCAGTTGGCCCCCGGGTTGAATGCCATGAATCAACAACGGACAGCAGCGGCTGCGTCCGGCATAGATCGCTGCAGTCAGACCGGCTGGCCCGGAGCCGAGAATGATCGTTTCATGGATCACGTCAGGATTCGTCATCATGATCTCCATCAAATTGCTCTGCGGCGTGATATGAAGAGCGCACCAGGGGGCCGGCTTCGACATGCTCAAATCCGAGTTCCAGTCCGGATTGGCGCAGTTGTTCGAATTCTGCCGGTTCCACATAGCGGTCGATCGGCAGGTGGTCCCGGGTCGGTTGCAGATACTGCCCCAGAGTCAACATGGCGCATCCAGTTCGACTCAGATCCTGCATGACATCAAGTATTTCCTCGATGGTTTCACCCATCCCCAGCATCAGGCCGGACTTGGTACGGATTCCCGGTGCAATTCTGTGCGCCGCGGTGAGCAAATCAAGCGAGCGTTGGTAGCCGGCTCCCGAACGGGCGATCTGATAGAGCCTCGGAACGGTTTCCAGGTTGTGCCCCAGAATCTCGGGATTTGCTGCGAGGATCGTTTGCAAGGCCTGTTCATTGCCCTGCAGATCGGGGATCAGCAATTCAACGCGGCACTCCGGACAGCGTTCATGAATTGCCCGGGTCACGGCGGTGAAATGACTAGCTCCGCCATCTTCAAGATCATCGCGGGTGACCGACGTGATGACGGCATGGCGTAGCCCCAGCTCGGCAATTGCATCAGCAATCTTGAGCGCCTCCTGCGGATCGACGTCCAGCGGAGTGGCATGGGCGACGTTGCAGAAACGACAATCGCGCGTGCAGTGATTGCCGAGGATCATGAACGTGGCGGTTCCCTGTTCCCAACATTCACCCTGATTCGGGCAAGCCGCACTGCGACAGACCGAGTGCAGTCCCTGTTCGCGATGCAGCCGGTCGATGCGAACATAATTCGGCCCTGCGGGAAAGCGTACCTTGAGCCAATCAGGTTTGCGTGGAGGGTGTGCTGTCATCAAAGTCACCAAGTAAAGGTCTTTGCATCACAGTGCCGAAGTGGCTGATCAGGGACCCGGCAACCCGGTCCTTGTCGACCGGTCTGTCGAGCTCCCTGGACATCGATGTCATGGTCACGTCAGGCAGTCCGCATGGGATGATTGCTTCAAAAACCGTGAGATCGTTGTCGATGTTCAGAGCAAAGCCATGATAGCTTATCCAGCGCCGTACGGCTATGCCTATTGAAGCAATTTTGCGACCCTCGACCCATACTCCGGTTTTCCCCGTCAAGGTCTCTCCGGCCAAATCAAAATCGGCAAGTGTACGGATCAGAACTTCTTCCAGCCTGCGCAGGTAACGGTGCAGGTCTTTGCGGTAATGGTTCAGGTCGACAATTGGGTAACCGACCAACTGCCCGGGGCCGTGCAGGGTGATATCGCCACCGCGGTGGCTGGGAACACACTCAATCCCCGCCGCGTGCAAAGTCCCCTGGTCCCAGAGGAGATTGTTTCGGTTTGTATTTCGTCCGAGTGTGATGACCGGAGGGTGCTCAAGGAGGATCAGCAGGTCGTGGGTCCAGTGAAGGCGCCGTTCAACCAGGTCAACCTGGCTGATCTGGGCGTCCCGGTAATTGACCCTTCCGGGACGCCAGACCCTGAACCCGTTCGGCTCGGTCAGCGGGTGCGAACCAAAGCCGGTTGTCCCAAGTGGTTGGCTCACGCCGGTTCGAAATTGCTCTTGTCAGCACCGCAGAGTGGGCAGACCCAGTCATCAGGAATGTCCTCAAAAGCCGTGCCGGGGTCGATGCCGTTGCCCGGATCACCCTCAGCGGGGTCATAGATGTAGTCACAGATTACACAGCGGTACTTGGTCATGGTTCACTCCTTGGGTAGGGTAAGTTCATCCGATCATCTGCCGGAAATTATTCAGACTATTTTAGTTATAATAGCCCGCCAGTGCAAGTCGAGAATAATAATTTACTGCATTCACTTCTACTCGATCATAGCGATCAGTTCCTGGACCGTCTTTTCAATACCGGCTGCAGCTTCACTGATCGAGCCGGCCAGCATATAGGCCGGTGAAGAAACAATCCGATTCTGCCTGTCGACAACCGCTTCCTTGACTGGACAGTCAACGTGTTTGGCCCCCATTTTATTCAGCGCCTCCGCTGTTCCTTGGTCGGTGCCGATGGTCAACACCGGAGAGTTGATCGGGCCGAGAACCTTCGCCAGCAGCGCCGGAGCGATGCAGATTGCGGCCAGAGGCTTCTTCGCCGCGACCGTCTCTTTGAGCAGGCGGGCCACGTCCGGATTGACGCTACAGTCCGGGCCATTGACGGCGAAATCACAGAGGTTCTTCGCCGCGCCGAATCCTCCGGGAAGGATCAGGGCGTCGAAGTCGGCAACTGTGACAGTCGCGATATCCTTGATATTGCCCCTGGCGATGCGGGCCGATTCGACCAAAACGTTGCGTTTCTCACCTTCGGCCGGTTCCCCGGCCAGGTGATTGATGACATGCATCTGGTCGATGTTCGGGGCCATGCAGACAGCTTCAGCTCCGGCCCTGTCGATGGCGAGCAGGGTGATAACCGTTTCGTGAATCTCGCTGCCGTCGTATACGCCACAACCGGACAAGATTACGCCTATTTTTTTTGCCATGGTTCTCCTCCTTAGCTTGTTATATCTTATATGAGTCGCTTGCGTGCATTACGGGTCTGTCAAGATTAAAGAAAAATTCCGGCATGTCAAGGCGAAGGGAACAGTCATCTGGCGGTCATCCCGAGGATCGTGGTATCGTATTAACCATGTTTTGGTCATTTCTCCGTAAACGAGCTAAACTCTCCATTAGCCTCGATAATGTTCAGGCGGTCTTCTTTGATCTTGACGGCACGCTGATCGATGTCGACATGCACCGCTTCGTGCCGGTTTATCTGAACCGCCTGACCGAGAAGATGAAAGCGCTGGTTGAGCCTGCACGAGCGACCAGGGCGATGCATCATGCGGTTGCCGCCATGTTTGCCAACCCGGATGCCGGTAAGACTCTGGAAACTGTGTTGTTCGAGGTCCTCAGTGATGAATTGGCCATCTCCCCGGAAGAGTATCGGGAGTGCCTCGAACAATTCATGCGCGACGATCTCGAAGAGTTGCGTCCGATGGTGGCCGGACATGCCTTGTCATCCCGGTTGATTGGTGCCGCACGAGCCAGGGGATGGCAGGTCGTTCTGGCAACCAATCCGATCTTTCCCCGGGCCGTGGTTGATGCGCGAATCAGGTGGGGGGAACTGGACGGCGACATGTTCCACCATGTGACGGCCTATGAAACAGAACATTTCTGCAAACCGAACCCGGACTTTTTCAGAGAAAACCTGGCGTTGCTGCAGGTCGAAGCAGAGCATTGCCTGATGGTCGGAAATGACACGCTGCACGACCTGTCCGCCGGCCAGGTCGGGATGCAGACCTGCCTGCTGACGCCCTGGTGTATCAAACGCCCCGGGGAGGGTTTCCGTCCCGATTGGCAGGGCCGGCATGAAGAACTTCTGGCCCTGATCGAGGCCTAGATCTGCTCTTGGCAACCTCAGGGGCCGTCCAGATTGACATAAAGTCTTGTTTTCGCTACTCTACAGAGTTGTAGCTGAGAGGTTTTGTTTTTGATGTACAAGCTCTTTTCAAGATTATTTGTTGCCCTGTTGCTGGCTCTGCCCTGGCTGTTGTGTGCCGGATGTACTGAGCAGCAGGAAACCCGGTTGACAACGACTGTTCGTCAGGCAGAGTCTTCTCCTCCCGTGGAGGAGCCGGCCTCCGAGTTGCTGCTTTCACAGCGGGCTTTCATCGAGGTTTCAGAAAAAGTAACCCCGACGGTTGTGAACATCCGCGCAGAGCGGGTGCGTGAAGTTGGTCGGGTTAACCCTCTCTTTGAAGAGTTTTTTGGCGATTTGTTCCGGGGCCCACGTTCCGAGCAACGTGAGCGCAGCCTCGGGTCCGGTTTCATCTTGAGCGCGGATGGTTATATCCTGACCAACGAGCATGTTGTCTCCGGTGCGGAAGAGGTCAAGGTCCGCCTGACGGATCAGAGGGTATTCCCCGGCACAGTCGTCGGGGTCGACCCGAAGACGGACATCGCAGTGGTCAAAATCGAAACCGAGGAGTCGCTGCCGGCTGTGGTGCTTGGCGATTCAGACCTCCTCAAGGTGGGACAATGGGCCCTGGCAATCGGCAATCCTTTCGGCCTCGACAGCACCTTGACGGTCGGTGTCATCTCGGCTACGGGACGCACCGACGTGGGGATCGAGGACTACGAGAATTTTGTCCAGACTGATGCTTCGATCAACCCGGGGAATTCGGGCGGTCCGCTATTGAATATCTATGGGGAAGTCGTCGGTGTGAATACGGCCATCGTTGCCAGCGGACAGGGGATCGGTTTTGCCATCCCGATCAACCTGGCCAGGCAGATCGCCGATCAGCTGATCAGTACAGGAGAGGTGACGCGCGGTTGGCTGGGAGTCAGTATCCAGCCGCTGGATGCCGAGCTGGCAAAATCCTTTGGTCTTGATCGGGTCACGGGAGCACTGGTCACCCAGGTTCTGCCCGGCACTCCGGCGGAACGTGCCGAGATAAAGCGCGGCGATGTACTGCTCAGCTTTAACGGCAAGCCGGTTCGCAGTGTCAAGGAGTTGCAGCTGCTGGTTGCGAGTTCGGCGCTTGCGAAGAAGATCCCTGTTGAGGTATTGCGTGAAGGCACGCGCCTGACCCTTGAAGTGATCATCGTCGCGCGAGAGGAAAACACGGTGCCGGTCACGCAGGTTCCGGAAACTGATGCGATGCCGTGGCTCGGGATGAGCTTTGCAGAGTCAGGCGACGGGGTCCTGGTCACCGAGGTCGCCCCGGGAAGTGTCGCAGCGAATGCTGGTGTGCAACCCGGAGACAGGGTTATGGCGGTCAACCGTCATCCAACCGAAACCCTGACTGATATAACCAGGGCCCGCCAGCGCATCCGGCTCAAGGAGAGTGTCCTGTTGCTGCTGCAGCGGGGAGACGCGCACCTTTATATCGCCCTGCCGGCCGAAGATTAAGGGTCTCGGGCGCCGACGTCCGAACAATATAATGTTACTCCAATGTGGAGGTCTCATGGCCAAACTGGTAGACAACCCCAAACTTGCATTCCGACTGGCCCGCGCCATTGTCTCGGACATTGCCCTCTACAACCAGGAGAAGGTCAAGGATGGCATCAAAAACGATTCGGTTTTTGATGTTATGTCCGAGGAACTGGAAGAGGGCCGGGAACATTTTTATGGCCGGGTTTCTCCCGACCTGGATGATCGCGACCACCTCTACGACCGCGCGATTGTCGACGTGATGATCAAGCAGGCGGGTAAAATAGAGAGTTCAATCTGGTAACTGCATGTCTGCGTCCCAGTCCCTTCAGGTCACCGCAGAGCACGTGGCGATGCGCCTGGATCGCTTTCTGGATGACAGCCTGCCGGAACTGAGCCGTTCTCAGATCAAGCGCCTGATCGACGAAGGAGCGGTCACCCTGAACGGCGGAACGAGTAAGCCCGGCTTCAAATTGAGAGGCGGAGAAGAGATTTGCGTGGTTCTGCCGGATCCGCTTGCTGCCACAGCGGAAGCAGAACCGATTCCATTGCATATTCTTTATGAAGACCCGGCACTCGTTGTCGTCAACAAGCCGGCTCACCTTGTGGTTCATCCTGCTCCGGGGCACCGGAGCGGCACCCTGGTCAATGCCCTGCTGCATCATTGCAAGGACCTCTCGGGGGTCGGCGGCGAACTGCGGCCCGGCATTGTGCATCGACTCGACAAGGACACTTCCGGGGTGATGGTCGCAACCAAGAATGACCGCACGCACCGATACCTGGCCCGGCAGTTCAAGGCCCACTCGATTCAGCGGCGTTACCGGGCGCTGGTTCACGGTCTGGTTGCAGAAACGATGGGGACAATAGACCAGCCGATCGGAAGACACCCGGTGCACCGCAAGAAGATGTCGACGGTAGCCCGCAGCAGTCGCCGGGCGGTCACCCGCTGGCAGGTGCTAAGGCGTTACGAAGCAGACCGGATGACACTTCTCGACCTGAGCCTGGAAACCGGCAGGACCCATCAGATCCGGGTCCATATGGCCGGGATGAACTGCCCGGTCGTCGGAGATCCCCTCTATGGGGGTGCCAGCCGGACCAAGGCGATCGCCGACCAGAAGCTGCGCCAGATGGTTGCGGCCCTGCAGCGACAGTTCCTGCATGCCTGGCAACTCGGCTTTGAACACCCGAATGGGTTGCAGATGGTTTTTCAGGCGGACGTCCCGTCAGAACTGCAGGAAATCCTCTATTACCTGGAAGGCAAATATCACTACTCTCTGACAGACCTCGAGGTTCCGCTTCGCTCAGGTCCGGTTGAAATGATACCTGATGAAAACAGTTAAGCAGGGCAAAGTTCAATTCATGCAACCGGCCTGGGCTGACCAGGAAAATCTGGTCGCCGGTTTTAGCACCCGCAATGGTGGCAGCAGCCGACCGCCGTTCAATTCCCTCAACCTGGGGTTCGGCTCCGGTGACCAGCAATCCCAGGTCGAAGCCAACCGTGCTGTCGTGGCCAGGAGCTTTGGTCTGGAGCCGCACCTGTTCCTGACCGTGAAACAGGTGCACGGTAGTGAAATACTGGTGATCGACCAGCCCAACCCTGAAGTCTCTCATTTCCAGCGGGTCGAAAGTGATGCGATCATCACCAATCAACGCAATATCTTGATCGGCATCCTTGTCGCGGACTGCTTCCCCGTTATCCTCTACGACCGGGGCAGGCATGTTGCCGCCGTCATCCATCTCGGTTGGCGCGGGACTGCAGTCGGCCTTCTGGAACGAACCGTTACTGCAATGCGGGAGCTCCTCGGTTGCCATGTCGCTGACATCAAAGCTGCAATCGGCCCAGGCATTGCGGCGCACAGCTATGAAGTCGATCGACCGGTCCGCGATCAGTTCCGCCAGGGCACAGGCCAGTGGCAGCGCATTGCCAGGGAAGTCAGCCTCGGCCACTGGCAGCTTGACCTGCAGAAAAGCATTGCCCTGCAGCTGGACGCCGCCGGCATCGATCGAGCAGCTATCGATACGGTTGCCGAGTGCACCTGCTGCCACAAAGAGACATTCTTTTCATATCGACGAGACAACGGCAGGACCGGGCGCCAAATGGGATTTATCCTCCTGAAATAGGGTCTTGGACTCTCCAGGAATAAGGCGGTTTCGAATCTGTTGTTGAAGTAGATGTGGTTGTCAGCCGATATGAACTTTGGTTCGATGGTGAAACATGACTCGGTGAAAGCCCTGGATGATCTCGGAATGAGTTGCGAGAAGTGTAGTTTGATGGCGGCGGATTTCCTGAAATAGCGTCAAAAATGTCAGTGCTCCTTCTACAAATGTGAATGGAACGATCAGCTCAAATGCCTGGATTAACGATCCTCAACTGAAATCTCCCCAAACAGATAGTCGTTGACCGAATCCGGGGTGAAATCCACTTCGCCTGCCATCACTTTCTCGAGCCTTTCCTCGTAGCCCTCAGCATTCATGACACTGCCGGCTTCCCAGGCCCGTGCCGTATCGATCAAGCCCAAGGCGAAGCACATGACCAGAAGTTTTGCACGATTCGGCGCCTTGAGACGCAAACGTGCTTTTTCAAGGTGCCTTTCGACTGCTTTTGTGTTAATCCCTAATTGAGAAGCGACTTGTTTCCCGGGCATCCCTTCTGCGGTCAACTGCAGGATGTCCTTCTCCAAATCCGTGAGGTAGAGGCTCTCTCTTTCAAGCACCGAATATTTATTGTTCAGGCAGATATCCAACAAGGCATCGTGAATGTGCAGTCCAATGGCTGGTCCGACAAGCAAGGCTGTATCGAGCATTTCTTCGACAGCGGCTAATGGTTGCCTGGTCAGAAGTGCGAACGTCCCTCTGCAGGGCACCGCAGGAACCGGGACAACAACTCCTCCCGACCACCCTTCTCGTTTAGCCATTGCGACTATTTCCTGGGTTTTAGAGCAGTAGTGAAGCCAATCTTTTCGCTCCGTCGTCCAGACGATTCCTAAATTGTGATTTTGACAATGGTTGGCCAGAGGGTCTATTTTGTAGAACCCCTTGCGCATATAATTGAAAATCCAACGCACAGGGTAATTGGTCATCATCAATCCCTGTGTTGTCCAGGCGAAGCGGGTTGGAATATGTGCCGCATAGGCGAAGTTGTCCCAACCCATGTCACTGCAGAGAAGTTTAGTGAGAATCTTGCGTAACTTTATATTGCTTTTCGCATCGCGAATTTGTCTGCAACTATTTAAAATGGAAGTGTTTGTTGTCATATCGTGAGAACACTTTCGAAAGATAATGCAACCACTCGCTCGGTTCGCATGGCGATAAAGTTATCAAGTCTGCCTTTGCACAGTGATTCGATCGCCTGGTGCGGGTTTGATGATTGTATACGCAAACCCTCTGAAAAATTTTATCCCCCTGACATAGGCATGAAAAGGTGATGCGATGGCAGGAATGGTGTTGGCGCAGGTTTTAACGTGCTAAAGCAGGCGGAGAAAAGTCTCTCTACCATAAAATTAGTTTTTTCTTATTTTTACAATTTTATTTCTGATAATAATACCAAATATTTAGCTGTGAAGATGGGGATTTTTCCCCCATCGACAGAAATGTTGGCTTCCTATATTATTTAGGAATCTTCTTCATTGAGAATATACAAGACGGAGGAGGGGGCCGGATTGCCGTTTATCGATGGCAGTTCGGTTTCCTATATGATTAAATAGCAGAATATATTGAATCATACAGCTCCGATGGGTAGAATTAACAGATATTTGTGAATCAACAGCAGAATCCGTTTTGTAAAATTAAATTTGTATTTTAAATTTGTATTGAATATTGCTTTGATTGCATGAGTGAATTCCAGATAACCGGGAGAGGTCCTTCTTGGACAAGTCACATGTTCTGATAATTGAAGACGATGCTAGAGTATGTGAACTTCTTTTTTCCTTCCTGACCAAGTCGGGTTATCGCGTTTCTACTACCCAAAGCGGCGAGGTTGCCCTAACTCAGATCGAAGAAGACCCGCCTGATATAGTCGTCCTTGACCTGAACCTGCCCGGCATGAGCGGCCTGGATGTCTGCCGTTTCATGCGCCAAGACCCCTGGATGAGTAAAATTCCGGTTCTGATGCTGACCGGCAAGTCCGAAGAAGACGATATCGTTGCCGGGCTGGAGGTCGGCGCCGATGATTATGTGACCAAGCCTTTCTCGCCGAAACTGGTCGACGCACGCGTCAAGGCATTGCTCCGGCGCGGCAGTCACTTGCGCGGCCAGGGCCCTGCTGATGACCCCGACAAGCCAACGGTTGCCCCGGCATTGCTGCTCGTGAAAACATTGGGCAAGTGTGAACTGGACATTGGCGGCCGTCGCCTGTCCTGGGCCGAGGAGTTCAGCCCGGCCCAACGCCAGCTGATGTCGTTGCTGGTCTGTTCTACCGACAGCAAGGTCTCCCAGGGAGAAGTTCAGGCTGCGCTTTGGCCGGACAGCTCCACTAAAAAGGCTCGTTCTAGTTTCGACTCCCTCCTCTCCCGGGTGCGAGGGACCATGGATGAATGGTTTGCGCCTTTTGACAGCAAGCAATACCTGGTGGTCAAGCGAGGATACCTCTGCCTTGAGAACTCCAGGGTTGACGCCCATGAGTTCCGGCGCCTGGTGCGTAAAGCCCATCAGCAGGTTGGCAACCTCGAATACTGGCCGGCAGAAATTACCTTCTCCTCCGCTTTCAGCCTCTGGCAAGGGACATTCGTTCCCGCCGATTTCGGTGTCGATGCCGCGGTTGTCTACCAGAACGAGATTGAGCAGATTTATCTTGATGCCAGCCAGACTTTTGCCCGCCTGCTGGCGGAGAACAACCGCCATGAACAGGCATTGAAACTTCTACGCGAGTCCTTGCGCTACGATCCTACCAACGATGGCGTTGTCCGCTTGTCCTACCAACTGTGCCTGGCGCAGAACAGCCTGGGGCAGGCCAGCCAACTCCTCAAGCAATACAGCGAGGCCCTTTCCAAAGAGAATTTCTCCACGCATGAGATCCAGGATATCCTGCAGGATGTCAAGAAGGAAAAACCTCAAGAGGACTGGTTCCCGGTAGATTGAACTGATCGGCCATTAGATTCCTCTGCAACGAGCCCCATTGATATCCGGTGTGAGAAAGTTGTGAGAGGCTCTCTGTATAATAGGCAAAGAAATCACGTTTGTGTTTGCAGGCTTTGTAAGTTTTACACGAAGAGAGGGAATGAAGTTCATGTTATAGGGGGGCCCCCGACCATTGGTCGGGGGCCGTTTTTTTTGGTTTGCGATTGGAAAACAAGACGATTATTTCCGCCGTCTGCGTTCGTTCCTGTGTTCTGGTTGTTCACCGCGTTGGTCAACTTTGCAATCTTCTTGCATTCAGGAGAGGTTTTGTCAGAATGTATATTCAATTTGTCAGCCGTCAATACATTTCACAAGGATAATCACCTATGAGTCCTATGGCTAATGTCGGTAGTAAGACTATTGCGATGGTGCTGGCCGGTGGTAAGGGGGAACGGCTCAACCCGCTCACCCTGCGTCGGGCCAAGCCGAGTGTCGCTTTCGGCGGGAAATACAAGATCATCGACTTTGTTCTCTCCAATCTGTTCAATTCCGGTATCAAAAAGGTTTATATTCTCACCCAGTACCGGGCCTATTCGCTGAACAAGCATCTGCGGGAATCCTGGGGGAAGTGGACCGGCCTGGGAGATTTTTTTGTCGGTATTTCCCCTGAGACCCGAAGTGAAAGCGAGGAGTGGTTCAAAGGGACGGCCGATGCAATCCTCCAGTACCTGCGCTTTGTAGAATCTTCAGATGCGGATTATGTCGCAGTCTTCGGTGGCGACCATATTTACAAGATGGACGTGACCCAGATGATCAAATTCCACCAAATGAACCAGTCCGACATCACCATTGCCGCGCTTGAAGTGCCCTTTGAGGAAGCGCGGCGATACGGAGTTTTTGCCGTAGATGAAACGGCGCGGGTCACCGGTTTTACCGAAAAGCCCGAGGTCCCGGAAAGGATCCCGGGGCGGGAGACCTGTTTCGCCTCCATGGGCAACTACATCTTCCCTACCCGGAAATTGATTGAAGTGCTGCTGGAGGGGAAGAAAATCCATGCGGACCTGGATTTCGGCAAACACGTGATTCCGATGATGTTGGAACATGGCGACCGGGTCTTTGCCTACAATTTTAACGATAATGTAATCCCCGACATGAAGGCCGAGGAGCGGGGTTACTGGCGTGATGTGGGAACTCTCGATTCCTACTACGAGGCCAACATGGACCTCATCAACGTCTCACCGCAGCTGAATCTCTACAATTACAAGTGGCCGATTCTTACTAATCAGGGGAACCTGCCGCCAGCCAAGACGGTTTTTGATGATGACGGGCGCCGCGGCCAGAATATCGACTCCTATGTCTGCGCCGGCTGCATCACCAGCGGCAGCACGGTAAGGCGTTCCATTATCGGCCCCCGGTGCAAGATCAACAGCTTCAGTATCGTCGAAGATTCCATCCTCTTTGAAAATGTCCGCATCGGTCGGAATGTCAAGCTCAGCAAGGTCATCATTGATAAGAATGTGGTGATTCCGGATGGTACAAAGATTGGTTGCGATTTGGCGGCAGATCGGCGCAAAGGATATACGGTGACGGATTCCGGGATTGTTGTTGTGCCCCGAACCGACTGAACCGGTGCCGTTGCGTCAGCTGTTAGTCATGCCAGGCAGGCTTATGTAGAGTTTTTTCTTGAATAATTCCGATGCTTTGTTTTGCCTTGCCAAGGCAATAGGATACTTTTAAAATATGCGGGTTGTTAAGCATGGGCCATTCGCTCTAACCTGTAAATGACTGGTGCATGACATCAATATCTTTCATCTCAGTTAATGCAAAAAAACCGGTGCAATATGAAAAACGATACGCACCTGGGGCTGCTCCACAGGAGCATTTGTCCTGGTCCGTTTTGTTGATCAATCACACGGAACAACTGGAAGAATGGAGGACAGGATGAAGCACGGATGGATTGGCCTGTTTTGTGTTGGCTGTCTGCTGGTTGTATTGCAGGCTTTTGCTGCAGATCAGATGGCCCTGGAGGTTGCGGTGGCCAACCCTGGTGCCCGGGTGCAGGTGGATCGGGTGGTTGAAGAGGGCAAGCTGGTTGTCAGTGTTGAAGATACTGAGGAACATCCGTTGCTTGGCCTTGGTCTCAAAGACTTCATTATCAAACGGGCTGGGCGACAAGCCAATGTGACCTCCGTGGTCCCCTTTGCAGAAGAATTTGACGTACCGCTGAATATCATCCTGGTGCTTGATAATTCTGATTCGATGCAAAAACGCGATGCTGTGGAGCCGCTAAAGGCCGCGGCCGAAGAGCTGCTGAAGACCTTCCGGCCGATTGACCGCATCTCACTGATCGTGTTTGACAAGAAGAATACCATTTCGGTGGATGGGCGCGACCTGCATCTCAATATCCTGCAGACCAGCGATACGGAAGAAATGCGTCGGTTTTTGGACCAGTCTTATAACGGCAAACACATCACCTACGAAACCTGGCTGTACGAGGCGATGCTGGCCGGCTACGATCTGCTCAGGAAGATCCCTACAGAGGAGCAGAAGTTCATGGTGGTCTTCTCCGATGGTGAGGACCGGGACAGTTCGGTGACGATCGAAGACGTTGAGCAGGCGGCTAAGGGCCTGCCGAAGTTTGGTGCCTATGCCATCGACTTCATGCCTTCCGAGGAGATCATGCCGGCGCTGCAGGGCTTTGCCGCAGCCAGTGGTGGAGATATCTGGAAAGCCAAAGATACTGCCGGGCTGGCCCCGGTCTTCCAGGAAGTCGCAACTGATTTGCAGCGTTATTACGTGGTCAATTATATCTTTCCGCCACAGGGTAAACTCGAGGTAGAGCCCGCCAGCCTGACCATCGAAGAGATCAAGACCTTCGATGCCTCACCAATGCTTGGTCACATCTATTTTGCCGAAGGGGAAAGCAGCATTCCCGAACAGTACCTGCGCATCGAGGATGCCGCGCAGATAGCGGCATTTGATGAGAGCAGCTTTGAGGACACACTCGAGAAGTACTACCAGTTCCTGAATATCATTGGTAAACGAATGACCGATAACCCGGAAGCGGCAATCACCCTGGTCGGTTGTAACGCCAACATCGGTGTGGAGAAGGGCAACAAGGCCCTTTCCACGGCCCGGGCCGAGGCCGTGCGCGATTATCTGCTGGAGGTCTGGAGCATTGATCCGCAGAGGCTCAACATCGAGGCCCGCAACCTGCCGGCCATGCCGAGTACCAGTCGCCTGGACGAGGGTAAGGCGGATAATCGGCGAGTGGAGGTCCTGACCGAGTCGCCGGAAATCCTCGGCCTGGTCCGGAGCACGTACATCGCCTACCGGGCCGACACTTCGTTTTTGACCATCAAGCCGTCGGCCGATTCGGCGTACGGGTTTTCCCGTTGGCACGTCTTTGTCGAGAATGCCGATGGCATGGTTGCCGAACGTCGAGGCGAGGAGAATCCACCGTCGGTGGTGCTCGCTCCTTTAACGGCGAAAAATTTCAAGGAACTGGCCGCTGGCGGCGATCTTCAGGTTACCCTGCAAGCCCAGGACCTGAAAGGGCAGATGCTAGAGTTGCCGGCAGCCCCTGTTCAGGTCAACTTCATCCAGACCAGCCAGTTGCTGGCAGAGCAACAGGATTACCTGGTCCAGGAAAAATATGCCCTGATCCTGTTCGACTTCGACAGCGACTCGATCGGTGACCGCAACCAGGCGATTGTCGCGGAGATCGTTGCCCGGATCCGCGAACTGCCAGAAGCGAAGGTTTTTATTGTCGGGCACACCGATAACATCGGTAAAGAGGATTACAATCTGAAACTGTCCGAGCGGCGCGCCAAGTCCGTCTACGACCAGATCATCGATTTTTACGGTGCTGAGGATTCCGAGCGTATCACTTATCAGGGAGTTGGTGCCGACGAACCCCTGTACGATAATGTGTCCCCGGAAGCTCGAGCGTTCAACAGAACAGTGACGATCCTCCTGGAGTACATGGCGGGTGAGTAACTTCTTGTGATATGGGCGCTTATTATTGGGCAACGTTAAACAATATAACTCATCCCTCCGAAAGGTGTTTGCAGTGATGACCAGAGTGACCACCCTTTTCCTTCTCATTGGCCTCATCTGCCTGGTTGCCTGTACTCCGGTTGCCGTGCAAAGTAGCGAACCTCGGAACCTGACGCCAAGCGCGACGTGGAGCGGTGACTACCCGATTGCCGCACTCGATCAGCTGCCCTCCGGACAGCAGCAGAACCGGGCCGGTTACATTGGTGACGTGGATACTTTTGCCAGGATCTGGCAGAACTTCATGCCGGAAGCCGCGCTACCGGCCGTGGACTTTGAAAACAACCTAGTGGTTTTTCACCGTAACGTCTTTTATTACAACCGCACGAATATACTTAAAGTGACGTTGACCGAAGGCGTCGCGGAGGTCCTCGCCATGGAGACCATGTCGGCCATGCCGGTCGAAGACCGGGCGGCGATGGCGATGGCGGTGATCCCACGGGCCGGTGTCAAGGCAATCAGGCTGGATGAGTCCACTACGGTTGAGATCGATTGACCAGGTTTGTCTTCGGGAGGGGTCGTATGTCGGTCCATAGAACCAGTTTCTTCCTGACCTGTGCCGGGCTCCTGCTCGGCTGTGCATCCTTGCACCCGCTAGCCGTATCAGACTCCTGGGCTGTAGCGCAAACTCCAGGCGACGCTACCTATATGATCAACGGCACGGCTTTTACCCTGAATGGCGGGCAGGCCTCGGTCGAATATTTCCCCGGCGCTGCATCGAAGACAGTGGTCAAGATTCTTGGCGAGCCAGCAAGCGGTGATCTTGACGGTGATGGCGTAACGGATGCGGCCGTGCTTCTGGTCGAGACCACCGGCGGCAGCGGGACCTTTTACCATGTCGCGGCAGCCCTCAACCAGAATGGGAATTTCGTCGGTACGCGGGCGGTCTTCCTCGGCGACCGCATTGCACCTCGGCAATTGGTGATTCGTCACGGTATCCTGATTATCGATTATGCCGAGCGTCGCCCGGGCGAATCGATGGCAACCCCGCCGTCACTGGACGCATCAAAATACCTGGTTGCCAGAGAAAAACAGCTGGTAGAGATCAAACTGGACGAAGGTGAAGTGATTGCGGCCGGTGAAGTGGTGATCGGCCACGAAGTGCGCAGTTTTACGCCTTGCGGAGCCGGTGTCGCGGCCTGGTTGATTGGAACTTCTACAGCACTGGTAACAATGCAAGCCTCCTACCACCTGAACATGTCAGATGCGTCGCCATACGCGCCACTTCTTATGGTACTCACAGGACAACCAGTCGATCGTCCGGTTGAAGGTTTCGGTAGTGACTACCCGGCAGGATTTTATGCCACGACACTGGTGCACAGCCTCCCCGGAGCGTCCTGCTCTCCTTAAAGCTGCCAGATTTCTTCTCTCTCAGGAACGTTGTTAGTCGTTCTGGTCATGGGTTTATGTTTCTGTTATAGTCCGGAAATTATCGTGACATATTGTAAACAACAACTATGGAGGATGAAATGCGTGGACAGAGTTATGGGCTAGGATTGTTGCTGATGGTGGTCTTCCTGCTTGGCGGCTGCGCTGCAGGCCAAATGGACGACGGTGAACCGTCCGGGTTTTTGGTTGACTACAGCCTGTTGACTCCAGGTGGCGAAGATCGTGCGGCCCTCACGTATGTTGATCCAAAGGTCGA
>JAFDBW010000165.1 GCA_019313105.1 Deltaproteobacteria bacterium
AAAGGCCGCCGCCGAGGGTAATTTTTACCCGGAGCACAAGGCGGCCATCGGCCCGGGGATGAATGAGCGCATCCAGCGACTGCGCAAGTTGAGCGTGGAAACGGAGCCGAGCCTGTCGATCGAACGCGCCTTGCACGAGACCGCCTTCTACAAGGCGAATTACGGCAAACACTCGATCCCGATGCTGCGGGCGCTGAATTTTCTCGACCATTGCCGGAAGAAGACCCTTTATCTCGGTGTCGATGAATTGATTGTCGCCGAGCGCGGCCCGAAACCGAAGTCCGTGCCGACCTTTCCCGAGCTGACCTGCCACAGTGTCGAGGATTTTCACGTCCTCAATACCCGTGATCAGCAACGCTATACCATCAGTGATGAGGATGTTGCGATCTACGCACGCGAGGTGATCCCCTACTGGCAAGGCAAAACGATTCGCGAGCGAATCTTCAGCCATGTCCCCGACGAATGGCGGGCTGCTTACGAAGCCGGTCTATTTACCGAGTTCATGGAGCAGCGTGCCCCGGGGCATACCGCGCTGGATGGCCAGATCTATCGCAAGGGGATGCTCGATTTCAAAATGCAGATCGCTGATGAGCTCGCATCGCTTGATTTTCTCAATGATCCAGAGGCGACCGATAAGGCTGAAGAGCTCAAGGCAATGGACATCTCGTGCGACGCCGTGATCGTTTTCGCCGAGCGCCACGCTGAGCTGGCAGAACAGATGGCTGCGGCTGAAAATGATCCGCAACGGGTTGCCGAGTTGCAGAAAATTGCCGAAGTCTGCCGTTGGGTGCCTGCCAATGCGCCACGAACCTTTTTTGAAGCAATCCAGATGTATTGGTTCGTGCACCTCGGCACGATTACCGAGCTCAACGGTTGGGATGCCATGAACCCGGGACATTTCGACCAGCACCTCGCGCCTTTCTACGAGGCAGAGGTCGCTGCCGGGACACTGACCCGCGAACGAGCCAAAGAACTGCTCAGCTGCTTCTGGATCAAGGTCAACAATCATCCCGCGCCGCCGAAGGTGGGAATCACTGCCCGTGAAAGCGGCACCTATAATGATTTCACCAATATCAATATTGGCGGCGTGACGGGTGACGGCAAGGACGGGGTCAGCGAGGTGTCCTACATCATGCTCGAGGTGATTGAGGAGCTGCATGTCCTGCAGCCCGGCAATTCGGTGCATGTCAGCAGCAAGACGCCAGACAGATTCCTGAACGCCGCCTGCAAGGTGATTCGCCAGGGACATGGCTACCCATCCGTGTTCAATCCGGATGTGTACATCGTCGAGATGCTGCGCCAGGGCAAGTCGCTCATGGACGCCCGGGAAGGCGGCTGCAGCGGCTGTATTGAAGTGGGTGCGTTCGGCAAGGAGGCCTATATCCTGACCGGTTACCTCAATGTGCCAAAAATCCTGGAAGTCACCCTGAACAACGGCGTCGACCCGGTGACCGGAAATATGGCCGGTATAGAAACCGGAGATCCGAGGAGTTTTGAAAGTTACGATGGGCTCTACGAGGCATTTAATCAACAGCTCAACTTTATCGTCGACACTAAAATACGAGTGAGTAACTATATCGACCGGATGTTTGCCAAGTACGCACCGGCGCCATTCCTTTCAGTAGTGATTGAAGATTGCATCAGCAAGGGTAAGGATTATTACGACGGTGGCCCGCGTTACAACACCAACTACATTCAGTGCACCGGCCTGGGGACCACGACTGACAGTCTGGCCGTGTTGAAAAAGCACGTTTTCGAGGAGAAGACCTTCAGCATGGAACGAGTTCTGGAAGCTGTCGGCAAAAACTTCGAGGGCGAGGAATTCCTGCGTCAGACGGTGCTCAATAAGACACCTTTCTTCGGTAATGATGACGACTATGCCGATGAGATCGCCCTGAAGGTTTACCATGACCTGCTGGAGGCCATCGACGGCAAACCAAACGTCAAGGGTGAAACCTATCACCTCAATATGCTTTCTACGACCTGCCACATCTACTTTGGTAAAGTGATGGGGGCGACCCCCAATGGTCGCCTGGCCGGCAAGTCGATTTCAGACGGGACCTCTCCCTCGCATGGTGCCGACACCCATGGCCCCTCGGCGGTGATCCGCTCACTGACCAAGCTTGATCACACCATGTCCGGTGGTACGTTGCTCAATCAGCGCTTCCTGCCCAGTCTGCTCAAGCGTGACGAGGATGTTGCCAGGCTTGGCCAGTTGATCCGCAGCTACTTTACCCTCGGTGGCCATCACATCCAGTTCAACATCGTCGATACCGCGACATTGAAAGCGGCTCAGGAAACCCCCGAAGACTACAAGGATCTGCTGGTGCGCATGGCGGGCTACAGCGACTACTTCAACGATATGAATGCTGACCTGCAGCAGGAAGTCATCGAACGGACTGAGAACGAGTCGTTTTAAGAACCGCTTGTGAAAGCGCCACGAAGGCGCAAAGGCACAAAGCAGGCTGTTCGCAGAAAAATCTATCGTCGTCGCAGCGTTGTATTTGAAGTGCGCTTCTGCCTTGTGCCTCCATTGTGACGTTGTGTCTTCGTGGCTCAATTCCATGCCAGGGATCACGTGCAAAAACCACTAATTTTTGATATCAAGCGTTATTCGATCAATGACGGTCCGGGGATTCGCGTCACGATCTTCCTCAAGTGGTGTCCGCTGAACTGCCAGTGGTGCCATAACCCTGAAAGTATCTCGCCAAAAATTCAAAAGCTTTTTACCGCCAGCAAATGTATCGGTTGTGGGGAATGCTGTCGTGTCTGTCCCGTGCAGGCCTGCACCCTGACGCCTGAAGGAATTGTGACCGATGAAGCCCTCTGCACCCTGTGCGGAAAATGTGCGGAAGTCTGCCCGACTCTGGCGACAGAGATGTCCGGGGCGTACCGCTCTGTTAAAGAACTCATCGAGATCATCGAAAAGGAAAGACCTTTTTTCGACCAGTCGGGTGGCGGGGTGACTTTTTCCGGTGGGGAGCCTCTTCTCTATCCCGATTTCCTGCTAGAACTTCTCGATGCCTGTGGCAGGAAGAATATTCATCGAGCGATCGATACCTCGGGGTACGTCAAGACCGCAACATTACTCGAGGTTGCCGAACACACAGACCTCTTCCTGTATGATCTCAAAATGATTGATGCTGAAAGACACAAACGGTACACCGGTGTTGATAACCAGCTGATTCTGAATAATCTGAAAGTTCTGGCGGAAAGTGGTGCGAGGATCCAGGTGCGCATCCCGCTGATCGGTGGTGTGAACGATGATGTGATAAGCGTCAAGGCTTTTGCTGCGTTTGTTGCTGGCCTGGCCGGCAAGAGCAAAGAGGTCAACCTTTTGCCGTTCCACGATGTTGCGAAAGGGAAGGATCTGAAGCTGGGTCAGGAACGTGATCTGAGCGCCCTGCAAGAGCCCGGTCCTGAAAGCGTTGCGCACGCCCTGGAGATTTTCGGCGAATATGGCCTGACAGCCAATGTCGGAGGATAAAGAATATGCACTAATGCATATAAATGTGTCAGAAAAACTACAATGCATATTCGCATATATCCTAAAATTATATATAAAAAACAGTAGCATATAAATCTAAAAAGTTTTTGTTTAATGCCTTTTAGCATAAACATTTTTATTTTGCTCGCCTCTGATTCCGTCTCCCGGATTCTGTTCAGAAAAAAAAGGGTCATTTTCTGCGCCGGTTTTTTACTCTCTATTAATTCATAATTAATTCATACTCTCCGGAAAATCTTTTTAAAAACGATCTGTTATAATATTCTCACGGGTTTTGGGTGATGCCAATTGATCTGCCGCTGAGCAGAGCAGACCTGTCTGCCACATGGGGATAGGGAGGCTTGGCATCCTGCTTGCTCTTACAGATCGTTGAATGTTCGGATGCGAGTCCTTAAACGATAAATAACCAGATACGAAAGGTGATCGTCATGAATCTGCTGAACAACGCCATACTCAAAGTTCCTACACCTGCCAACGAGCCGATCAACAGCTACGCTCCCGGCACTCCCGAGCGCGATCTGCTTAAAGTAGCCATTGCCGATATTGCCGCAAAAAAAGTTGAAATACCCCTGATTATTGGCGGTAAGGAAGTCCGCACCGGCAAGATGGGCAAGGTGATCATGCCGCACGATCATCAGCATGTCCTCGGTGAATATCACATCGCCGGGGAAAAAGAGATCAACATGGCGATTGAGGCTGCTATGGCTGCCAAGGCCGATTGGGCTGCGCTACGTTGGGAGGAACGTGCGGCGATCTTCCTCAAGGCTGCTGAGTTGCTGGCTGGCAAATATCGCTACCTCATGAACGCGATCAGCATGCTCTCGACCAGCAAGTCGGCCTACCAGGCAGAGATCGATGCGGCCTGCGAACTGATTGATTTCCTGCGTTTCAACGTTTACTACGCACAGCAGGTCTACACGGACCAGCCACTCTATTCGTCGAAGGGTGTCTGGAACTTTGTCCAGCAGCGTCCCCTGGAAGGTTTCATTTTTGCTGTTGCGCCTTTCAATTTCACTGCGATCGCCGGCAACCTCGCGAGTTCACCGGCGATCATGGGCAACACTGTCCTGCTCAAGCCGGCGTCGTCCTGCGTTTACACCCCGTACCTGTTTATGCAGATCCTTAAAGAAGCAGGTATGCCTGACGGTGTCATCAACTTCGTGCCGGGCCCAGGCTCCATGGTCGGCAAGTTGTGCCTCGACCATCCGGACCTTGGCGGCATTCACTTCACCGGCTCGACGGCCGTCTTCCACCAGATGTGGGAAACGGTCGGCAAGAATATTGCCCGCTACAAGTCTTACCCGCGTATCGTCGGTGAAACCGGCGGCAAAGACTTCATCGTCGCCCATAAGAGCGCCAACGTCCGTCAACTGGTCACCGGTATCGTCCGTGGGGCCTTCGAGTTCCAGGGCCAGAAGTGCTCGGCGGCTTCACGTGCCTACATTCCACAGTCAATCTGGGGCGAAGTCCGCAGCG
>JAFDBW010000166.1 GCA_019313105.1 Deltaproteobacteria bacterium
GGGGATAACGATGAAGATTGTTCACCAGGCCTTGCCGGGAGGACAGAGGTTCCTGGTGCGCTATAATCAAGGCCGCGAATACGCTGCCTGAAAAGCTCGGGCTGCTCTGGTTCAGTCGCCTGAAGTGTCAGCATGGATCTCGGAGGGCAACCCCTGAGAACAATATGGCATGCTCAATCATAGAGCAACTGCAAGCCAAACACAAAATAAAAACCCTTAATTATCAATAGCTTATGAAAAATATACCATAAATAGTAACGGCAGGGGGTGGTTTTTCAGGGGAAAAAGCTGCTGAAACGGCAAAGAAAAAGCCCCCACGGTCGGTATCGTGGGGGCTTCTATCTAGTGGTGCCCAGGGACAGAATCGAACTGCCGACACGAGGATTTTCAGTCCTCTGCTCTACCGACTGAGCTACCTGGGCAAGGAGAACGTTTTGTAACGAAAAGCGCGGAGCATGTCAAGAAAAAAGCAGTGGGCGATTCTTTGCTTGCTTTCCGCGGTGCTTTTTGTTACCAAGAAGCACCGCAACATATCATGAAGGTGGCATCGGTATGAAATATCAAGGTTGGTTGTTTGCAGGTTTTTCCTTTTGGTTTGGCAGCTTTTTTGGTTTGCCTGGCCGGGGTGAAGTCTGTTGACAATGAACTGTCGATAGAACAGCAGAAACCACGGGCAGGCTCGATCAGGGGCGCCGGTGGTTTTTTCGTTTCGGGGACGTAAACGATGAAGGCCGCCGGGCAAGCCCTGTTGGCCTTTACCTTTAACTTGAACCTCCCTGAAGGAGAAGCCAATGATTATTGTTATGAAAAAAGGTGCCAGTAAAGACGAACTGGCCGAAGTCAAAAAGCGTATCAAGGAACTGGGCTACAAGCCCCACGTCATTCATGGCGAGACCCGCAATGTGGTTGGTGCGGTCGGTGATGAGCGCGGCAAGGCGATCCTGCAATCGATCGAATCAATGCCCGGGGTGGAAAATGTGGTGCCGATCCTCAAGCCTTACAAGTTGGCCAGCAAGGAAGTCAAGTTGGAGCGAACATCCGTTGATATCGCTCCCGGCATAGCGGTGGGCGGTGATCAGCTTATCGTCATGGCCGGGCCCTGTTCGGTTGAGAGTGAGGAGCAGATTCTTGAAACGGCCCGTGCCGTTAAGGCCGCCGGAGCCAAAGTCCTGCGTGGGGGCGCCTTCAAGCCGCGCTCCAGCCCCTACTCTTTCCAGGGCATGGAGGAAGATGGCCTCAAGCTGTTGGCCCTGGCTCGCGAAGAGACCGGGTTGCCGATCGTAACCGAGGTTGTAAACCCCCGTGATGTCGACCTGGTTGCAAAGTATGCTGACGTGATGCAGGTCGGGGCGCGTAATACCCAGAACTTTGCCTTGCTGAAAATGCTGGGGACGCTCGACAAACCGATTTTGCTCAAAAGAGGTATGGCAACAACCATCCAGGAGTTCCTGATGAGCGCAGAGTATATTCTCTCCGAAGGCAACCAGCGGGTGATCCTCTGCGAACGCGGAATCCGCACCTTTGAAACAGCAACCCGTAATACTCTGGACATCTCTGCAATTCCGGTTCTGCAAGAGCAGACCCACTTGCCGATTATTATCGATCCTTCGCATGCGACCGGTCACGCTTCTCTGGTGCCGAGTATGTGCTATGCCTCCGTGGCTGCAGGTTGCGACGGTCTGATCGTCGAAGTTCACCCGCACCCGGAGACTGCAGCAAGTGATGGCCCGCAATCGCTGCGCCCTGCTGATTTCCAGGTGATGATGGACAAGCTGGCTGAGTTCGCGAAAGTGGCGGGGAAGAAACTTTAAGACAAGGCACGCGTGGCGCGGGACGAATAGTGCTAAAAAGCATATTAAATTCAATCACACAAAGAAAAACCACAGGCATTCTCTTTGATTCCTTTTGCGCTTTTGTTGTCCCCTTAACGCTTCTGCATTAGGCAGAGGAGTGGATATGTTCCTGATTCCCTTGACCCAGATTGAAAGTGTTGACCTGGTGATTCATGCCTTGCGTGCTGCAGGGGGCCAAGCCGATTGCACCATGTGCCCGGTACGCAAGGTTTGTACGAAGCAGTGCCTGGCCGTGGCGGACGGAATTCAACAGATGGTTGCAACGAACTCCTTGCCGACCATGAACGTTCTGCGCGACGATGCTGACGGGGATCCGCCTGACAAACCTGATTGCGACGGCCCTGGACCGTCACATCTGCGCATCGTCAAATAACTTTCAGTTGAAACAACAATTTTCAAATACAGGAAGATCCATAATGAACTTCTCGAAACTTGCCCTGGAAGTCCCTGAAATCCTTTTGCCCGGACAGAATGTTGACCTGCATCGCTGGTCAGTGATTGCCTGCGATCAATACACGTCTGAACCTGAATACTGGGCCGCTGTCGACCGTTTGGTTGGCGACCAACCGTCAACCCTGCGCCTGGTCTTTCCGGAAGTTTACCTGGAAGACGATCACAGTGATGCGCGGATTGCCGGGATCAACGCCAGCATGAATCAATACCTTTCTGACGGCGTGCTGCGTCCGCAAGACCGGGGATTTGTCCTGGTCGACCGCAAAACCAGCCACGTGCCGTCGCGCAAGGGGTTGGTCGTGGCGCTCGATCTCGAAGCCTATGATTACCGGCCCGGCACCAAAACTCTGATCCGGGCCACCGAAGGAACGATCGTCGACCGTTTGCCGCCGCGGATTCGCGTGCGCGAAAACGCGTCTATTGAGCTGCCGCATATCATGGTGCTGATTGATGACCCGGAGATGACGGTGATTGAACCACTCTTTGAATCCGACCTGGAGAAGGTTTACGACTTCGAACTGATGCAGGCCAGTGGTCATCTGAAAGGCTGGCGTGTCGCACAACCCGAGCTGCTCGAACAGGTTGCCAACGCCCTCGGAGCCCTTGCCAGGAAAGAGCGTTTTCAGAAGCGCTATGACGTGA
>JAFDBW010000167.1 GCA_019313105.1 Deltaproteobacteria bacterium
ACGTCCCGCAGGTTGCTGTGAGCCATTTCCAGGCGCTTGATCAGGTTGGCATTGTCGAGAGCAGAACCGGCCTGGGCGGCAAACAGTTCCAGGAAGCGCTTGTTTTGAGGGGTTATCTCAGCATGCGTCAAAGGGTTGTCAACCAGCAGGACACCCATAACCTGTTCCCGGCCAACCAGGGGGGCGCAGGCATAGGCCTTGAGTTCCAGAGCATCTGAGAGTTGCCGGCCTCCGGCCGGTTCATTTTCCGGATCAGAGACCAGAACAACGCGCTTTTCCAGGAGTGCTTTTGCCAGCGCGTTATCCTGCCCATCAAGGGGCAGCCTCTGCTTGACGACCTTCTGATTGTAAGCTGTTTGTCTCTGCGCTTCACAAGCCTCCTCATCAAGTTGAGGGTTCTCCCAGAGCAGATCTTTGTCTGCACCGGGACAGGCCTGAGACACTGTCTTCCGGGTCACCCCCAACATCCCCTGCAGCATCCCGGTGCGCCGGTTAACGGTAAACAGTGTCGCCCTCTCAAAACAACCTGCTTCGATACTGGTTGCCGCAGACAGGGTCAGGTGCGAAAGTTCATCCAGGTTAAGTGTACTGTGCATGGTGCGAGACATCCGGTAGAGGATCGATGTCTCGCGGCTGGCGGCTTCCTGCTGCTTTTCAGCTTCCAACCTCCTGCTCAATTCTTTGTTCAATTCGGCATAGGATTGACTCATCTCGCGAAACAGAGTTGTAAAGGGTGACCGAAGAGTACCTTCGACCAGAGCCATATAGGCGAACACGACACTACCCAGCTTGAAATAATGGCCGAGAAAATTGAACAGACCGTCAACCTCGGTGTAAATGGAGAACATCAGCTCGGAGGCGACGCTCATCGCAATTGATACCAGCAATAACTTGATAAGCTGCGGGTTGAGATTCTTCTTCTGTATATAGAGAAGGGCCGCGGCGAGGCAGAGGGCACCGATTATGGCATACTCTGAATACACCTTGAATGCTGTCAGTCCGACACCCTCGACATAGCAGGGTGGGAAAAGGTTCAAGGGCCAGACCAGTGCGACGAAAAAGCCGGTAACCAGCAGGAATGTCAGCAGCCAGGTTTTTGGCGAGCAGATTTCCTTCCGGCCAAGGGTGGCAATCGCACAGATGAATGCCCCCGCACTGATCGATCTGGCGATTACCCATAATTGCGTGGCTGTATCTGCTCCAGTTTCGGGGATGATCTGCATCCCCTGGTAGGTGAAGGTGTGCAGCAGATCGACCAGACCGGTCAAAAGAAAGCCGATCGCAAGGATCACGAAAAACTGGCTGTGCACCAGGTGCCTGGTATTCCAGCCGATCAGGAAAACCGCGCTCAGCAGGATAATACTGAAAACTTCTATCAGGGTGTGGACCAGCAGGTAGTTGTAATATCCGAGGAGAAGCAGAAAAAGGCCGGCGAGCAGAAAAACTGCCAGGCCGGCCTTGAGAGATAAACGGGTAAAAATGGTTGACAGGTCAGTGTCGGATAGCTGCGGCACCACTGTTTGGTTCTGGTTACAAGGATCAGATTGTTCGCCCGGCATGCTACCTCCCGCCGGCCGGCAAAGACCGAAACGAATCAGCCGATCTTTTCCTGACGTTCCTGTTCAGTCTTGCATTCGATACACAGCGTGGTTACCGGACGGGCCTTGAGACGCGCTTCGCCGATCTGATCACCACAATCTTCACATTCGCCGAATTCACCGGAATCAATACGGTCAAGCGCTTCGCGGATCTTTCCGATCAGCCGGCGTTCGCGATCACGGATACGCAATTCAAAGTTGCGGTCGGACTCCAGCGAGGCTCGATCGGTAGGATCGGGGAAATTGGTCTTTTCATCTGTCATTTCGGAGACCGTTTTGCCTGCTTCACGGAGCAACTGGTCCATTTGCTCCTGCAGCAGCTGACGAAACTCCTCCAACTTGGCTTTTTTCATAAGAAAACTCCTTAAACCAGAACGGGCACAAATTAAATGAAATTGACCTTTAAGTCAACCTAAATACCCGATCTCTGCGTTTACGCTCTGAACTGGGCCAGCAAAATATAGGCGAGGGCAATCACCGCGAACCAAGCAGTGAAGATATCCGCCTGCCTGAGCGGCGGGTGTTTCGCAAGCTGTTCGGTCTCATCCGTGACCGCCCCCTCCGGGACCGACTTTATCAGGCAGGTCAGCAAGGCCGGAAAATCCCCATAGGAGTTGGAGAGTATCAGGAAGTCATCATCACCGGCAACCAGGGTCATAAAAACCCGGTTACGTACCCGGACCGTTTCCAGGCTTGTGACGTCAGCAAAGCGTATCCGACGCTGTCGGAAAGGACGGTAAGCCGTAACTTCTTGCGTGTCGATCACCAGACGGCGGAACGCGCTTTCAACAAAGAGAAAGGCGATAGGTATGATCAGGCCGGCCAGGATAACGACCTTGGCGAGCGGCTGGCCCTGCAGGAGGCAGACCACCAGCAGGGCGACCGTCAGAACAATCAGCAGCCCCATAGGCACGACAAAGGCACGTCGGATAACGAATGTCCGTTGCTGCTCCACTAAGCCGGCTCCTCGGGGTTGATGAAATGGCCACTGAGACCGCCCTGTTTCTCCACCAAGCGGACATGGCTGATCAACATGGTTTTGTCCACGGCTTTGCACATATCGTAAATCGTCAGGGCGGCCACAGAGACAGCCGTCAGAGCCTCCATTTCGACTCCGGTCTGGCCGTTGACTTTGACAACGGCCTCGATCTTCACCACGGATTTTTCAGTATCAGGGGCAAAATCAACCGCGACGCTGTTGATCATCAGTGGATGGCATAGGGGAATCAGCTCAGGGGTCTTTTTCGCCGCCATGATCCCGGCCAGTCGGGCGACATCGAACACATCACCTTTTTCAATCTGCTTGTCGAGGATGCGCCTGAGTGTCTCCGGCTGCATCCGTATTTCGCCGCGTGCCAGGGCAACCCTGCGGGTGCTTTCCTTGTCACCGACATCAACCATAATCGCTTTGCCATCCTTGTTGAAATGGGTCAACTTTTCCATCGCTCGTTCCTCGCTCGGGAGGCGCGAAGTGTGAGGTGCGGAAAAGCTTTTTCCCGTCTCTCACTTCGCGTTTCACACTTCCTCAATTGAACAAATCTTCCAAGGCTTCCGCAGCGCTGCGCACGCCGATCAGCTGGATGCCTTTTGCTTGATCGAGGGTCTTCAAGTTGCCGGCGGGCAGCAGGCAGCGGTTGAAACCGAGCCGGGCAGCCTCTTTGACGCGCAGTTCCGGATGTGAGACCGCACGCACCTCTCCGGCCAGTCCGATCTCGCCGAACAGTACGGTACGCTCATCGATCGCCCGGTTGAGATGGCTTGAGGCCAGCGCGGCAACAATGCCAAGGTCGACCGCCGGTTCAGCCAGGCGCACCCCCCCGGCGACATTGACGAAGATGTCCTGGGCCAGCAGGGCATAACCGACTTTTTTCTCCAGCACGGCAACCAGCAGGGCGATCCGGTTGGAGTCGATGCCCATGGCCTTGCGCTGCGGATTCCCGTAAGCGGCCCCGGAAACCAGCGCCTGGATTTCCACCAGGATCGGCCGGGTCCCCTCAATCGCCGGTACGACGACGCTGCCGGCGGCTTCCTCGGGACGTTCCGCCAGGAACAGTTCCGAAGGGTTCGGCACTTGGTTCAGGCCGACGTCCTTCATCTCGAAAACACCGATTTCATTGGTCGAACCAAACCGGTTTTTGACAGCCCGGAGGATCCGGTAGGGATGCCCGGCATCCCCTTCAAAGTAGAGCACGGTGTCCACCATGTGTTCAAGCATACGTGGACCGGCGATCGAACCGTCCTTGGTGACATGGCCGACGATAAAGGTCGGGATGCCTTCACCCTTTGCCAGATGCATAAGTCGTCCGGCACATTCGCGCACCTGGCTGACACTCCCGGGAGCTGACTCGAGCGCCGCGGTAAAAACCGTCTGGATCGAATCAACCACCAAAAAAGCCGGCTTCAGCTCCCGGACCCGTTCGAGAACCGTTTCCAGGGAGGTTTCTGCCAGGAGGTAGAGGTCTTCGGCCACGACACCGAGACGGCCGGCACGCAGCTTGACCTGGCGGGTCGACTCTTCGGCGGTCACGTAGAGGACCGGCCCGCAACGGGTCCAGCTACCGGCAGCCTGCAACAACAGGGTCGACTTGCCGATCCCCGGATCACCACCGATCAGGGTGAAGGAACCGGGCACCACGCCGCCACCGAGGACCCGGTCGAATTCGGCGATGCCGCAGTGCAGGCGGTCCTCGTCTGAGGCCGAAACCTCGGCCAGCCGCACCGGCGTGCTCTCGGAGCGCAGGGGTACTGTCCGGCCACCCTTTCTGGCCACGGTCACGGTCTCTTCTACCAGGGTATTCCACTGGTTGCAGTCCGGGCATTTGCCGAGCCATTTGGGGCTCTGCAGACCGCACTGCTGGCAACTGTAAATGGTCTTCTGTTTCAAATGAAGCCTCTGTAAAGAGATAGGTAGGTCATTCTAGGCTGACCGGTTCGGACTGTCAACGACCGTCACCATTAACTTGCAACGCAACCTCGGAACGACCTACAATGACAGGATGGTAGCTGGAGACTTCAATTGAGACATCTCTCACTGAAATACGGTTCGACAGTCATGTCGGCAGACCTGGTGGCACGAACACTGACGGCATCAACCTTGCCAGAGA
>JAFDBW010000168.1 GCA_019313105.1 Deltaproteobacteria bacterium
AGCGGCAGCGCAGCGTTCTTGGCACCACTGACGATAACTTCACCTTCGAGCCGGCGACCACCATGTATAATCAATTTATCCAATGTATTATCCTCTATAGCTTATCGCTTGTTTTGACCCATCACGACTCTCGGAATCCCGGCATAATCATCACGCTGCGCCACCTCTGTCAGGCCGGCGGCCTTGAACAATGCGCTGACAACCGCAGCCTGGCCAATGCCAACCTCTACCAGCAGCCATCCGCCCGGCGAAAGAATCTTTAAAGCCTGTACGGCGATCCGGCGGTAGGTCTCCAGCCCGTCATCGCCACCGTCAAGAGCCAGGCGCGGCTCATGGTCCCGCACCTCGGGCATCAGTTGCTCCCAGTCCCGGGAGGGAATATACGGAGGGTTGCTGACGATCATGTCAAACGGTCCCGGCGGCAGACTGTTCAGGTCGCCAGCCAGACAGGCAACGCGTTCCACAACCCCGTTTCGCCGGGCATTGCCTCGGGCAACTTCAAGGGCGTCCTCACTGCAATCGAGGGCGGTCACCTTGATCTCCGGCTTCTCGTGGGCCAGGGCGACAGCGATGGCGCCACTGCCAGTCCCGACATCCAGGACACTGGAACACCCATCGATTCTTTTCAGGGCTTCCTCGACCAGGACTTCTGTGTCTGCCCGTGGAATCAGGACCGCTGGGTTGACAGAGAACGGCAGAGACCAGAACTCTGTCTCACCCAGGATATACTGGAGCGGTTCACGATCGGCACGGCGACGCACCTTCTCCCGGTAGCGGGCCAATTCGTCGGCAATCAGCGGCCGCTCGAAATTCACGTACAGGGCAACCCGGTCCAACTCCAGCGTTGCTGACAGCAGCAGCTCAGCGTCCAGGCGGGGCGATTCGATCCCCTTGTCCCGGAAATAATCTGCCGTCCATTGCAGGAGCTTAAGAACCGTCCAGCGCTCGGTCACGCTAGTTATCCTGCCCAGCCATCAGTTCGGCCTGGTAGTGGGTCGTCAAGGTTTCGATCACTTCGTCCAGATCCCCCTGCATGATTGCTTCGAGCTTGTAAAGCGTCAGTCCGACCCGGTGGTCCGTGCAACGCCCCTGAGGGAAGTTATAGGTCCTGATGCGCTCGGAACGGTCACCGCTGCCGACCTGGCTTTTGCGATCGGCGGCCGTCTTTGCCTGCTGTTCAGCCTGCATGGCATCAAGCAGGCGTGACTGCAGGACCTTCATCGCCTTGGCCTTGTTTTTGTGCTGCGATTTTTCATCCTGGCAGGAGACCACGACACCGGTAGGGATGTGGGTAATGCGCACGGCCGATTCGGTCTTGTTGACATGCTGCCCGCCGGCACCGGAAGCCCGGAACAGGTCGATCCGCAGGTCCGTCGGGTCGATGTCAATTTCAACATCTTCGGCCTCGGGCAACACGGCGACCGTACAGGCCGAGGTATGGATGCGCCCCTGGGCTTCAGTCTCCGGCACCCGCTGTACGCGATGCGTGCCGCTTTCGTACTTGAACCGTGAATAAGCACCCTTGCCGGTGATCATGGCGATGACTTCCTTGAAACCTCCCGCTTCCGACTCGGCACTGCTGAGCAGCTCAACCTTCCAACCCTGGTTTTCCGCGTAGCGGGTATACATGCGAAACAGGTCGCCGGCAAACAGAGCGGCCTCATCACCGCCAGTTCCTGCACGCACCTCCAGGATGACATTGCGCGTATCGTTCGGATCCTTTGGCAGAAGCATAAGCTTGAGTTGTGCTTCAAGAGCATTTTTTTCCGATTCCAGGTCGGCGACTTCGGCATTGGCCATCTCGCGCACATCCGGATCCGGATCCTTGAGCAGCTCCTGGCTGCCAGCGATCTCTTGCCGAATCTGGCAATAGCGCTCGTATCTGCCAACCACATCGACCAGTTCGGCATGCTCCTTGGTCAGGGCACGGTACCGGTTCTGATCGTTGACTACAGTCGGCTCGGACAACAACCCTTCGACTTCACGGAACCGGTCAGCAACTTCTTCGAGTTTATTCAGCATGGCGACTTATCATTCGGCAACGCAGGTTAAAGTTTGGCATATTCTTCTCGGACTTCCCTGATTGTCCCACAGGTCATGGAGCCCTCCGGGCAAGGAGCATGCAGGCATCCCGGCCCGGCCCTGGTAAAGAGGCGGGGCGCAGCATGTCTGGCCAGGCGCAGCATCTCCCTGGCCATGGACTGGATCTCCCACTGGGAACGACGACAACAGCGCAAGCCGAAGAAGTGGTGCAGTTCCCTGGCATTCATTGTCATTACAAGTTTCGTCGCCGCTGCGTTGGGTAGTACGAATCTCGCGTCTTCGGCCGGGACACCGGCATTGATCAGGTCACGGTACAGCTCATGGGTGCCCTGCATGTGGTTGTTAAAACGTGCCAGGAGGTCCTGATCCTCACCGATGGTTGCCGGGATGACCACGGAGAAGGACTGGTCATGCGATACGTAACGCTGGCTCTGCTGAGAAAAAGAGGCAATCCGATGGCGCACCAGTTGATGGGAACAGGACCGGCTGATACCTTCAATGCCGAAGGTAAACGAAGCATGTTCCAGAACCGAAAAGTGGCCAAGTTCCATAATCTTGTCCAACAACCTGTCAGCCTTTTCCGGCGCCTGGCCAAGCAGCTCGACAATCGACGCATCGGAATAACAGAGTCGCGCAGCGGCTGCCACAACCTGCTCAGGATCTGGAGTGCTGGTCAGAAGTTGGACGAGCATGGCCTTCGTTTCCAAATTGGACCGCGCCGTCCGGTGAACCGGGCCGTGTCCCGGAACGGGACGCGGGAGATTTTTCTGAGGTATGGTCACCGGGGAAACCGGCATCAAAAAAGGGACGGTCCAGCAGGGCCGCCCCCAGGGCTCTACTCTTTCTTTTCGTATCTCTTGCGGAAGCGCTCGATCCGTCCGGCGGTATCCATCAGCTTCTGCTTGCCGGTATAAAACGGATGGCAGGCAGAACAGATTTCCGTGCTGATATCGCCTGCTTTGGTCGATTTGGTCTCAAAGCTGTTACCACAATGACAGGTGACCGTGGCGGCCTCGTACTTTGGA
Source organism: Deltaproteobacteria bacterium (assembly GCA_019313105.1). Classification (GTDB taxonomy): domain Bacteria; phylum Desulfobacterota; class Desulfuromonadia; order Desulfuromonadales; family BM103; genus JAFDBW01. The sequence continues at coordinate 3,069 of JAFDBW010000168.1, forward strand.
TGGATTCCTTCTTTCATTATTCAACTCCTGTTGACCTGGCTATGTACAGGTCGCGGATTTAGTCTGCCTTATGGCTCAAAAGAGTGTTTAAATACCACCCTTTAAAAGCAATTGCAACCTTTTAACGATTCATGCTGTCTAGGAATTCCTGGTTGGTTTTCGCATCGCTGAGCTTATCGAGCAGGAACTCCATGCTGTCAACCACGTTCATCGACGAAAGCACTTTACGCAACAGCCAGATGCGTTGCAGGCTGGTCGTATCGATAAGCAGCTCTTCACGCCGGGTCCCTGACTTGTTGATGTCGATTGCCGGGAAGGTCCGCTTGTCAACCAGTTTGCGATCGAGCACCAGCTCCATATTGCCGGTCCCCTTGAATTCCTCGAAAATCACTTCATCCATTTTGCTGCCGGTATCGATCAGGGCCGTCGCAATAATTGTCAGGCTGCCACCCTCCTCGATATTACGCGCCGAACCGAAGAACCGTTTCGGCTTGTGCAGGGCATTGGAATCGACACCACCGGACAGAATCTTGCCCGAAGGCGGCACCACGGTATTGTAGGCGCGGGCCAGCCGGGTAATGGAGTCAAGCAAGATCACCA
>JAFDBW010000169.1 GCA_019313105.1 Deltaproteobacteria bacterium
CCTGGATGATGACCTGCCAGATCCGGCCGAAATCGACGAACTGGGAAACGTAGGAAGAACCGAAATACGCCTGCAGCGTCTGGTAGACGTCCGCAACCGGGACACCGAGGATTTCCGCGCGATCGCGATCGAGATCGAAATATAGCTGCTGCTGCGAGGCAGAGAAGGTTGTCGAGACACTGGCCAGGGTCTTGTTTTCACGGGCCTTGGCAATAAATTCCTTGGTCACCTTCTCCAGTTCTTGAGGACTGCCGCTGCCCATGCTCTGAATATAAAATTCGAAACCGCCGGTGGTTCCCAGGCCAGGAATCGATGGTGGATTCAGGGGGAAGATAATGCTCTCTTTGATACCTCCAAGTTGCTTGCGCATATCGGCAACCACGGCAAAGGCAGTCTCACTCTTCTCCTTGCGCTCCTCGTACGATTTTAGTGAGGCAAACATCAGCGCCGTGTTGGTCTTGGTCTGGCTATCGATGATGCTGTAGCCGTCAATCTGGGCGACTGCATTCATTGCCGAGTTCTCAAGCAGCAATTTAACAGCCTGGTCACTTGCGGCCGTGGTCCTGTCCAGACTGGCGGCGTCAGGCATGATGCTGCCGACGAAGATGTAGCCCTGATCCTCCTCGGGGACAAAGCTGCCCGGGACAATACTGAACATGAATACAGTGCCGAGCAGCACACCGACGAAGAGCAACATACCGATCAGCTTGTGACCGATCAACCAGCGGACTCCTCCCACATAGTGATTCGTCACCCAAGTGAAGCCATTTTCAAACCACTTGAAGAACCCTTTCTTCTCATGCGTGCCCGGTTTAAGGATACGAGCCGCCAGGGCTGGCGAAAGAGTCAGTGCAACCACACCGGAGATCACCATGGCAATGGCTATGGTGATGGCAAACTGTTTGTAGAGGGTTCCGGTCATGCCGCCGAGAAAGGCGACTGGCAGGAACACCGAAACCAGGACCATAACGATAGCGATCAGGGCTCCGGCCAACTCCTCCATCGCCTTCACCGCCGCTTCCTTCGCATTCATGCCGAGGGTTGCCATGCTGTGCTCGACGCTCTCGACGACGATGATGGCATCATCGACCACTAGGCCGATGGCGAGTATCATGCCGAACAAGGTGAGCATGTTGGTGGAGAACCCGAGCATATAGATGCCGATGTAGGTGCCGACAATACAGATCGGCACGGCGATGATCGGAATGATCGTGGCACGGAAACTCTGCAAGAAGAGGAAGACCACCAGCACCACCAGGAAAACCGCTTCAAAAAAGGTATGGACAACCTTCTCGATGGAAGCCTGGGTGAACGTGCTGGTATCGAGCACGATATCGTATTGGAGACCATCAGGAAAGCTCGGCTGGATCTGGTCAATCAGGGCACGAACCTTTGCCGAAGTTTCGATAGCGTTGGCCCCGGGTTGCTGGTAAACAATAATGGCAGTAGAAGTTTTGCCGTTGACCTTGGCCCGCAGTGAATAATCCTTGGCACCGAGTTCGGCGTGGCCGACATCCTTGAGACGAACGATGGCGGCGCCCTTTTTGTCGGCACGAAGGATGATCTCGTCAAATTCAGCCGGATCGGTGAGCATCCCCTGCGAGGTGACCACGAAGCTTTGCTGGGTTCCCTCCGTGGTCGGGTTCTGACCGATCTGGCCGACACCGAAGGCCTGGTTCTGCCCTGCGATAGCATTGGAGACGTCCTTGGCAGTCAGCCCCATCTGCGCCAGACGGTCAGGCTTAAGCCAGATGCGCATGGCAACGTCAGGTACCGGAAACATACTTGAGAGGTTTGCACCTGGTAACCGCTTGATGGCATCGAGCAGATAAAGGTTGACGTAGTTGCCCAGATAAGTCTGGTCATAGCGGTCGTCCTCGGTGAAGAAGCTGATGACCATCATGAAAGCGTTGGAGCGCTTCTGCACAATGACCCCCTGCTTGGCGACCACCGAAGGCAGCTGGGCATTGGCCTGACTGACGCGATTCTGCACGTTGACCTGGGCCAGGTCGGGGTCGGTCCCCGGGTCAAAAGTTACGGTCAGGGTCATGTTGCCGGTCGATGAACTGGTCGAGAGCATGTAGCTCATGTCATCGACACCATTGACCTGTGCCTCAATCGGCGCGGCTACGGTGTTAGCGATAACCTCGGCAGTCGCGCCGGGATACACGGCGGTGACTTGCACGGTGGGCGGCGCAACGTCCGGATACTGGGCGACCGGGGTCGACTTCATCGCCACGAGCCCACCCAGGGTGATAACGATCGAGATGACCGCAGCTAAAACCGGCCGATCAATAAAAAAACTTGCCATGATGGGCCTCGCCTATTTCTTTGACGCAGGAGCGTCGGCTTCAGTAGTTTGGGCATCTTTTGCGGGAGGAGCCGCATCAACCACCTTGACCAGCGCGCCGGGCGCGAGCCGTTGGAATCCGTCGGTGATGACCTGATCCCCGGAATTGAGTCCCTTCGTAATGATCCAGTCCTGCTCGACCCAATCGCCAACGACGACCGGGCGAACCTCTGCGGCCCCTTGGTTGTTTACAAGATAAACAACATGGCCGTTGGAGGTTTGCTGCACAGCCCGCTGCGGCACGACCATCGCGTTCGGGCGTGTTGCTCCCTTTAGATTCGCCTTGACGAACATCCCGGGGTGCAGTTTGGCCTCCGGATTAGGCAGTTCAGCGCGCGCGAGAAAAGTGCCGGTATCGCTGTCGAACGATGGATCAACAAAACTGAGCTTGCCAATGTATGGATATTGGTCGCCTTCGGAGAGTTCGAGTTCAACCTGGTATTCATGGTTGGGCGCAGGAATTAGCGTTCCGGCGGCTTGCTGCCTTCGACTGTCGTCCAACTGGTTTTGGGAGATGCTGAAATTGACCCAGATCGGGTCTAGCTGAGCTACGTAACTCAGATGACCACCCGGGCCTGCCGTCAGGTAGGTGCCTTCACGAACCAGGGCCTCTCCAGTGACCCCGGTCACCGGCGCCTTGATCACAGTGTAGCTTAATTCGAGTTCCGCCTCATCAAAACGTGCTTGGGCCGAGTGGACAGCCGCTTTGGCTGATTTGACCGAGCCAATGGCGTTGTCAAGGTCGCTTTTACTGGCGGCATCGAGTTTGGTCAGTGGCTGGATGCGGTTCAGGTTGGCCTGTGCCGTCCAGAGCTGCGCCTGGGTATTTTTCAGAGTGCCGCGAGCCGCTTCAACCTGGGCAGTAAACGGCTTCTGATCCATCAGGAACAGCGTTTGCCCCTGTTTGACCACATCTCCCTCCTGGTACAGTATCTTCTCGAGAAAACCATTGACCCGGGCAACAATTTCAACCTGGTGAGAGCTTTCTACCTGGGCGACAAAGGAAATGGTCACCGGGATGGTCTGCGGATCGACCTTGATGGCATTCACTTCAATCGGGACCGGCGGTGCTTTGACTTCCTCTTTTTTACAGGCGGTCAAGGTCAACGTCGTTATGACAACCAAGCTCAGGGTGAGTGATACGGACAACTGGCCAAAGAGTGTGATCTTTTGGTTCATTTCATTAGACTCCTGTCGGTATGTTGACTCCGACTTTTGCTGGCGGGAAGGGATTTTTCAAGAATATTATTCTATAGATTAAAGAAGTTAATACTACAAATAAATTGACTCATTACATATTTTTATCCACTTGCCCTGCCCTGAGCTCAGGGACTTGGACAAATGGTCATTATTGAACTTCTTTCGTTCAGACTCTATTCAGTTACAGAATCAGACCTCCGAAAACGAATCCCAGAGCCACGGCAAATGCTATGGTGCAGACACCCGGGATCAGAAATGGATGATCAAAAACATATTTACCGACCCTGGTTGAACCGGTATCGTCAAATTCGACAGCTGCGAGCAGAGTCGGATAGGTCGGCAGAATAAACAGGGCGCTCACCGAGGCGAAGGCGGCGATGGCCGCCACCGGGCTGACGCCAAGAGCCAGTGCCGCCGGCATCAGGGCCTTGGTCGTCGCAGCCTGCGAATAAAGCAGCATGGCGGCGAAGAAGAGCACCACGGCCAGCATCCATGGGTACTTTGTCAGCAGGCTACCGGCAAAGACATTGATCTCTTCCATATGGGCAGCGACAAAAGTCGTGCCGAGCCAGGCCACTCCAAGCACGCAGATACAGGCACTCATCCCCGACTTGAAGGTCGCCGCATTGAGGATGTTCTTGGCATCGACCTTACAAAACAGAGTGATCAGCGTCGCGGCACCGAGCATGAAGGTGATGATTGCGTGGTCACGCTCGAGGATCGGGTTCTCAATCAGGTTGAAAGTGGAGCTGATGGCCATGGCGTAAGAGACCACGGCAAAAATGCTGAAACCGAAAATCATCACCGCCCGTTTGGCTTCCGGTGTAATCTCCGCCTGCTGATCATCCACGCTATCCATCGAGATTAAGCCCTTGGCCAGGCGATCCTGGTAGACCGGATCATCCTTCAACTCCTTACCCAGGAAGTTGGCGATAAAGGCACCGAGCATCACAGCGATAAAGCTGCTCGGGATGGCAATCATCAACAGCTGGACGTAATCGACGCCATATTTTTCCAACTCGCTGGAAAAAAAGACCACGGCCGCAGAAATCGGCGATGCGGTGATGCCGATCTGTGCACCGACGGTGGCGATGGAGAGCGGCCGTGACGGCCGTATCCCTTCGCGCTTGGCGACTTCCGCAATCACCGGAAGGGTCGAAAAAGCCGTATGACCGGTGCCGGCGAACATGGTCATAGTGTAGGTTACCAGAGGTGCCAGAAAGGTGATGTACTTGGGGTTGCTTTTCAGAATTTTGGCGGCGATATGTACCAGGTAATCAAGGCCTCCGGCCACCTGCATGGCCGCGATAGCGGCAATGACCCCCATGATGATCAGAATAACGTCCACTGGAATGGCCCCCGGCTTCAGGCCAAAGACAAACCCGAGAACCAGGACGCCAAAACCGCCGGCAAAACCAATTCCGATACTCCCCAGCCGTGCGCCCAGCCAAATAAAAAACAACACGACCAACAACTCAACGATCCACATGTCAACGCTCCTTATTCATGCCCAGGCATCGTTATGCAACACTCGGACTCATCTCTCAGGGGACCTGGTAAGTACCGGTTAGGTTCAGCGTTTGAGCGGTCACTGATTCTATTCCAGCTTCCTTCTGTACAGTGACCGTCAACCAGGCGAAGGATAAATCACCGTTGATCCCTTCGAGGTGATCAGTTCCGCCGACAATGCTTCCGGTTACCTGATCATCGGTCTGCATTCGATCGCTTTTTAGCGTAATGTAAATTTCCGGACCGTCGAGATCCTTCCAGACACAGCGAGCGGCCATACCGGTGACGGTATCAGCGAAACCGACACAGGTTGACCAGTAATTCTTCTTCTTGCCAATTTCTGTCTTCAGGCTGACATGACCGGAGATTTCGAACGTGTAGACTTTTCGATCACCGAAAGGGAAAAGTTTTCTGGTACCGTTGGCAACCCAGGAGCCTTCGAACTCACCGACTTCGACGGCCTGACTCTCCGTCACCACACCGGCCGTCAGGAGCAGAACCCCAAAGAAAATTCCCCAACAAAATTTCTTGGTAAATTTCGCGTTCATGCTTTCGTCCTCATGGTTGCGTGTTCATTGTTATTGTCCGGCACTCACAATATCTAAGTGTCTATCATGAAGCGATCTCCCTGCGTCTGGCTTGCACGAAGTTCAACGAGCCTATTTCAATCTCCGCGGTTGAGTCATGTTCTCCGGCTTGAGCATGTCATCCAGTTCGTCCTTGGTCAGCCAGCCTTTCTCCAGGACAAGGTCGTAGACACTGCCTCCGGTTTTCAGGGCTTCCTTGGCGATAGCCGCGGATTTTTCATAACCGAGCACCGGGTTGAGTGCCGTGACCAGACCGATGCTGTTCTGTACATATGCGAGGCAGCGTTCGACGTTAGCTTCGATACCGACAATGCAGCGGCTGGTCAGGGTAATCGCGGCGTTACGCAAGATCATCAAACCGTGTAGCAGGCAATAGGCCATGATCGGCTCGGCCATGTTTAATTCCAGCTCGCCGGCTTCGGCGGCCATGGAGACGGTGACGTCGTAGCCGATAATTGTGAAACAGACCTGGCTGACCATCTCGGGGATGACCGGGTTGACCTTGCCAGGCATGATCGACGAACCTGGCTGCATCGGCGGCAGACGGATCTCATACAGACCGCAGCGTGGGCCGGAAGAGAGCCAGCGCAGGTCGTTGCAGATCTTGGACAACTGCACTGCGGCACGTTTCATATTCGCAGACATCTGGACAAAGCCCCCCGCATCCTGTGTGCCCTGCACCAGGTTGACAGCTTTGCGAACTGGCAACCCACTCACTTGTGCCAGTTTGATCGTGACCAGGTCGGCATAGCCGGGCGGACTGTTGATGCCGGTACCAATAGCAGTCGCGCCCATATTGATTTCCAGCAATCCGTCAGCGGCGAGCTGCATGCTGTGCATGGCGGTACCGATGGTCATTGCATAGGAACCAAACTCCTGGCCAAGGGTCATTGGCACAGCATCCTGGTTTTCGGTGCGGCCCATCTTGAGGACATGGGAGAATTCCTGTTCCTTCGCCTCCAGGGCCGCCTTGAGTTCTCCCAGAGCCCCCAGAGTATTCTGAATGGAAAGATAGACTGCCAGCTTGATCGCAGTGGGATAGGCATCGTTGGTCGACTGGGAACAGTTGACATCGTCGTTTGGGTGTAGGAACTCGTATTCCCCCTTGTTATGCCCCATGAGTTCCAGTGCCCGGTTGGCGATCACCTCGTTGGCATTCATGTTGGTGGAGGTCCCTGCCCCACCCTGTATCATGTCCACTACGAAATATTCATGGAATTTTCCGGCCAGGATTTCGTCACAGGCCGCGCAGATGGCTACCATCTTCTCTTTGGCCAGGACCCCCAGCTCGCAGTTCGCCTGGGCAGCGCCTTTCTTGACAAATGCCAGGGCATCAACGAAATGCTTGAAATTACTAAGAGGTAAACCGGAGAGGTCAAAATTTTCCCTGGCTCGCAGGGTCTGCACACCATAATAGGCAGAGAGAGGCAGATCCCGTTCGCCGAGAGAGTCATGCTCTCGCCGGACAGCCGTCAGCTCGACGTCGGGCCCGGCTTTGCCAGAGATCTGGTCGGCCGCATATCGCAGTCGCTCTGACTGGCGCTGCGCAATTCGGGCAACAATCCGGTAGAAGAGATCAGGTTTGGCCTCCCTGACCTCCTGCCAGACCGCCAGCGGAATCTGCAGCACTGTGACGCCATTACGAGTAAAGGCGCTGGTGGAGTGTGGCGTGTCGTCCATCAACGCCCCTTCGGCAATCATGGCGCCCAGACCCAGGGTTGACAGGTGTGTCACCTTCGCCTGGGCTCCACAGACGATCTCGACTTCCCCCTCTTCCACCCAACCGACCCAGAGACGAGGGGTTGATTCATGGAAAAGGTACTCTCCGGCAGCATATTTTTTTCGTTCACCCTGCTCCGTAATTAACTTCAAATCCTCGATAGCGACTCCCATGGCTTTTGCGGCGTTGACCAGAAGTTTTTCAAGCTGTGACATCATCGTTCTCCTTTTTTTCGGCGCTCACCAACCTGTCTTATCGATGCCAGTTAATAACGCACAATGACAGCTTAAGTTAACCAACACTAATCGCACATCTAAAGACTACATCTACAAAGGCGAGTGTCAAACTGTTGAGCGGATATTACTTGGATTGGATGCCGCACATAGATTTCCACCCGTCCTAAAAAACCATTTCACAAGACAACAATGCATGGATGAAAAAGCTACGCAATAACCCTGAAAATGTTTAATATGTCCTTGTCGAAAATAGGATTCACGGGACTGTTTTGCAAAATCATAAGCCTAAACCCAACAGTGAAAACACGACAGGCATCCTGCGTGACGGCGCCAACGCCGCCTGGCCGATCTGTCTCGGATATTTCCCCATCGGCCTTGCGCTGGGAGTTCTTGCCCAGAAGGCAGGGCTGCCATGGTGGGCCGTGGCGATGATGTCGATCCTGGTGTTTGCAGGGAGCGCACAGTTTATCTGTGTTGCCATGATCGCAGCAGGAGCATCGACGCCGGCCATCATACTGACGACCTTCGTCATCAATCTCCGGCATGTCCTCATGAGCTCGGCTCTTGCCGTCTACCTCCAAAGGATCAGCCGTCGATTCCTGGCTCTCTATTCCTATGGCATCACTGATGAGAGCTTCGCCGTCAACCTGACACGCTTCCGTGAAGGGGGCTGGGACCGATACAGGGCCCTTGTCGTCAATCACCTGGCCAACAGCGTCTGGATCATAGCCACCGTCTGTGGTGCCCTGGTCGGCCAGTTTGTCCCCCAGGGGGCACTGGGCATCGACTACGCCCTGACCGGAATGTTTATCTGTCTGCTGGTATTCCAGCTGCAGGGGCGCATTTATATATTGACTGGGCTTCTCGCCGCGCTCATTTCCGTCATCTGGTACCTGCTGATCCCGGGAGACTCCTATATTGTCGGGGCTTCGATGTGTGCCGCGACAACCGGTTACTTTCTGAAAAGACGGCATCGGAGGAGTCAATGACTTTCAACGACTACCTCCTGCTGTTCGGCGGTATGGGCCTGGTGACATACCTGCCCCGCGCCCTGCCCCTGCTCTACCTGGCACACAGGAAGATGCCACAGTGGCTGATCGACTGGTTGAGCCTGATTCCAGTGGCCATTCTGAGCGCCCTGCTCGCACCGTCGCTGTTTACAGACACGGCGAACCGCAGCATCGCTTTCGGCAAGCTTGAATTCCTGGTGGCGATACCAACCTTGCTCTTTGCTTTGAAGACCAAGAGCCTCGGCGGGACAGTTCTGGGAGGGATGTTGCTATACTGGTTAGGGGGACTGGTTTGAGGTGGGGGCTGGGGGCTAGGGGCTGGAA